>CBIGQT010000189.1:0-6119 GCA_966191655.1 uncultured Ginsengibacter sp. | reverse complement strand
CACCGGTAATAGACTGCACCAACCAGATTATGCTCTACCCTATTATTGACTCACTTCTGGAAGTAAGAAATCATGAAATAAAAATTTCATCCGATCCTGCGGTAGAATCCTTTGTAGATTATTTTGGAAATCATGTTGGTGTTTTTTCCATAATAAAACCTCACAACGGCCTCTTAATAGAATCTATAGCAAATGTTATTACAAAGCCTATTACTTTTCCTGCAGATGATGCAGGTGCATCTACACAATGGGAGCTTTTAAAAAGTTTAAAATATCATACTTCGTATATGGATTTTTTAAAGCCTGAAATTTTTGCATCTGCAGAAGAGGTAAGAAATATTTTAAGCGAAATTATCAGCGAAGAAAGAACGCCTTTGGAAAATGCCACCAGGCTTTCAGAATATTTATATAATAATTTTACTTATAAAAAAGGAATCACCAGCGTAGAAACCAAAACGGAAGAAGTATGGCGATTGAAAGCAGGCGTATGCCAGGATTTTGCACATATATTGCTGATATTTTTAAGGATGTTCGAAATACCTTCGCGTTATGTAAGTGGCTACATTTGTCCTAAAGACAAAGAGATGCGTGGGGAAGGCGCCACTCATGCATGGGTGGAAGCCTACATTCCTAACTATGGCTGGCTCGGGCTCGATCCGACCAATAATTGCATTGTGAATGACCAGCACGTAAGACTGGCAACGGGAAGAAACTTTGCAGATTGCACTCCTGTAAAAGGCACCTACAAAGGATCTGGTGAGCATGCGCTTGAAGTGTCTGTAGAAATAAAGAATGGAACGGTAAGAAAAACACCGGAGAGACAAGAAGCGCCAAAATTCAGTTACCAGGCAAAAAATCCGGGTGAACCTGTAAACTCTTACCGCTATTACCTTGACATGCAACAGAAGCAACAACAGCAGCAGCAACAATAAAATCTCTATATAACTATTAAGCCTAAACGCTATTATAATTAAACTAAATAATTATGAGTTACGATGCAAAACAAAACAGGTATGAGCAAATGCAATATCGCCGGTGTGGAAACAGCGGCCTGAAACTTCCGTTAATTTCTCTTGGCTTGTGGCACAACTTTGGAGAAATTGATGATTTTGAAAATTGCCGGAAGATACTCCATACTGCCTTCGATAAAGGCATTACCCATTTTGACCTGGCTAATAATTATGGGCCACCTCCCGGCGCAGCCGAAGTGACCTTTGGAAAAATATTTAAAAAAGATTTTAAGCCCTACCGTGATGAAATGATTATTTCATCAAAAGCAGGATATAAAATGTGGGGCGGCCCTTATGGTGAGTGGGGATCAAAAAAATATTTAGTTGCCAGCCTCAACCAAAGCTTACAAAGAATGGGATTGGATTATGTGGATATATTTTATCATCATCGCCCCGATCCTGAAACTCCGCTGGAAGAAACCATGACTGCGCTTGATCTTATTGTTCGCCAGGGTAAAGCCTTGTATGTTGGCATATCAAACTATAAGCCTGCCGAAGCGGAGAAAGCAATTAAAATGTTGAGGCAATTGGGAACCCCCTGTCTCATTCATCAACCAAGATATTCGATGCTCGATCGCTGGGTAGAAGATGGCTTGTTAGATGTGTTAGGAAAAGAAAAAGTAGGCTGCATCACCTTTTCATCATTAGCCCAGGGAATACTCACCAATAAATATTTAAAAGGAATTCCTAAAGATTCAAGAGTGGGCAGGCATCTTGAAAATGGCGCTATCAGCGAATCGCAGGTTACCAAAGAAGTTGTGGAGAAGGCAAAAAAATTAAATTCGGTTGCTCTTGAAAGAAATCAATCATTGGCACAAATGGCCATTGCCTGGATTTTAAAAGATGAAAGAATTACTTCCGTAGTTCTTGGAGCCAGCAAACCAAAACAGGTAACAGATGTAACAGGCGCAATAAAAAATATTTCTTTCACCACAGATGAATTAAAGAAGATAGATGATATTCTTGCCAGTTAATATAAGTGGCAATAGAATAGCAACATGAGATGGTAAGGCGGCGGCTAATTAATAAATACAGCGTGTATATAATTTGAATATTGCCGCCGTAACACAGAAAGGCAAATTGTTTATATTATTTCCCCGGTACTTGTTTTCAATTAAACTGTTCTCTATATTTAAAAATGGAATCAGTAGTACTCAGGCCTTTGCAGCATCGCAATGCGGCTACAGCCAACAAAGCGGCTTGCTGCTATGCTGGCTGACCTGCATATCCTCATCTTTTGTGATGCTATCAGCAGTTGTTCTGGCTGACTTTTATCTATCAGCTTTTGTGCATATCTTCATCAATAGTTTTTCAATTGGGCTAACGTTTGGGCTGAACGGTATAAATTTCCAGCACAGCAGCAAACCCTACCGTTAGCGTTCAGCTCAATTGAGCTAACTTTGAGATACTGAAAATTCTCTTGGAGGGCACTACAAATGGGCAGAGTATATATTCTAGAACGAACTTCATCCATAAGATGTAAATCAGATCAAATATTCAGAATTCTGAACGATGTTTCGCATTGGAATACGTGGACAAAATCCATTATAGACATCGTAATCGTAAAGGGCGCCCGCCTTGAAATCGGCTCGAAAATCAAGGTTCGACAACCAAAACTTTCCCCGGCTATTTGGACGGTAACGGAAATATCGAAAAACAAGTGCATCGTATGGGAAAAAAAATCATTTGGCATAAAAATGACGGCCAATCACCTTATAGAAGAATCGCCCGATATTTCAACAGTAAAACTTCAAGTAACTTATAGCGGTTTTTTGGCACCTGTTATTTACAAAATAACCTCCCACTTGACAGAAACATATTTGACGATGGAAATAACAGGACTAAAAGAAAAATGCGAAAATGCTCTATCCTAGAGCCGAACCGCGGGTTTTATGCAAGTTGGGCTCAACATTGTAACATCAGCTATTTGCAATCCCAGCTTCAGTTCCAGCTGACGAATATCTATCAACTTTTGTACATAACTTCATCAACATAATTTCAATCAGCAGCGGTTTTCGGCACACGAAATTCTATTTCCCAACCTGCATAAAGCCCTGCCCGTTGTGCGTCATGCTTTTTAGTGAAAGCACTCATTTCGACAAGCAAAGAAGTCATAGCATCTCTTCGTTAAATAATGTTTATATTGACAGAACAAAACGGATAAAAATGTATAAAGCAAAATATTTAAGCCCAATGATACCTTCATTTAATATAGAAAAGACGGTTTCATTTTTTATAGATTTGCTGGATTTTAAAATTGGCAGGGACGACAAAACGTATTTCATTTTATATAAAGATAATCTGACTGTCCATATTCAGCGAGCAGGTTCAGACATTGGAGAAATGTCTTTTTATTTAAACGTAGATGATATTGAGAAAGTTTGGAGCAGCATGAAAGACAAATTAGGCGATGTGAAAGTGAAAGAACCATTTGACCGAGAGTACGGAATGCGGGAAATTCATATAATCATTCCCGAGACGAAAACACTAATGTTTATCGGACAAGAAATAAGCTAACTTTTTGGCTCAGACGTTTGGACAAATAGCACGAACGCACAGTGTGTTTATAAAATTGTGGCTGGACGTTAAGCATTAAGCGATAAATCATTATTTTGCTTTTGTGGTTAATTGAAGCTGACGTTTTCCAATTACCACAACTTCATAAACACTTTAACGTTAGCTGCTACCCTTTCGGACACACCCTAATTTTCAAAGGATATTTTTAAATTTGCATCTTGTTCCATTTTAAGTTAACTTTGAAGACATTTTTTTGAATGGAACAGATAAGAGAATTAATATTTTACCGACACTATTTTTACGAATTTTTCGATGCACAGGCTGAGAAAGTAAAAGAGAAAATTGATTATGTACTTTTTGTACTAACGCATGCCGACCGTGTTCCAGAGAAATTTTTAAAGCACATGGAAGGACATAAAGGGCTTTACGAAATCAGAGTTGAGGTTGGCAACAACATTTTTCGCATCTTTTGCTGCTTCGACAAAGGAAAGATTGTGTTCTTTTTAATGGCTTTCAAAAAAAGGCACAGAAAACTCCAAAACAAGAAATTGAATTAGCGATTAAATTAATGAAACAATATTTTGACAACAAATAAATATGTATGGCGACCAAGAAAAAAAATACAACAACCTTTGACGAACACTTAACTAAACGTTATGGCAAACGTGGGACAGAAAAAAGAACGGAGTTTGAAATAAAAGCTAAAGCATTTCTCATTGGCGAAGTAATTAAAGGCGAAAGGCAGCTTGCAAAATTAACACAGGAACAATTAGCTGAAAAAATAGGTGCTAAGAAAAGTTTTATTTCAAGAATTGAAAATGGAAAAAGTGATATTCAGCTTTCAACACTTTACCGGCTTCTTGAATTTGGCTTAGGTAAAAAAGTTGAGCTGACCGTTCGCTAAAAAAAGGCAGCAAACAACATTGGTATTGCCACTAGTGGGCTTGACATTGAAACAATCAGCAGCGGTAACTCTGTTGTACTGCGGTTTGGGGATTGACGAATAAAGCCAAGCTTTAGTTCTTAATATTTAACTTTATCAAAAAGCCAAGCAGCTGTTCCGGCGAATATAAAATTCCCCACCATCGGCAATACCTGTCCGTATAGCCAATGCCAGGAGAAACCTCACATGAACAATAGAAACATTCTCATATCAGGTGCTGGAATTGCAGGAACAACTCTTGCGTTCTGGTTAAAAAAATTTGGCTTCAATCCGACTATCATAGAAGTTGCACCCAAATTGCGGGAAGGCGGTTATGCAATTGACTTTATGGGGGCGGGTTACGATGTTGCAGAAAAAATGGACATTGTAGGTGAACTTAAAAAAGTGGATATAGATTTTTCAAAGCTGACTTTTGTTGACAAAAACAATAAGGAAAAAGGCAGTATGAACTATCAAAAAATTAAAAATTTTCTCAGGGGCAGAGCTTTTACATTACTTCGCAGCGACCTGGCAAAGGTGATTTACAATAGCCTTGGCAAAGACATTGAAGTAATCTTTGGCGACACTATAAACAACATTGAGCAAGATGATGAAAAAGTTGTTATAACCTTTCAAAATGGAACAAAACGAAACTTTGACCTTCTTGTTGGTGCAGACGGGTTACACTCAAATGTCAGAGACCTGGCATTTGGAAAAGAAGCACAATTTGAAAAGTATTATGGCTATTACACATCTTCCTATTCAATCAATAATTTCTCAGTTGGGAACAATGCGTTTTCCATGTATAATGTGCCGTATAAACAAGTCGCAGTTTATACTAACAAAGAAAATCAAACCATGACCTTTTTTATTTTCACCTCACCTCAAAAACTATCATTTCAACACCACAACATTGAGAAGCAAAAACAAATTCTCAAAGCAGCATTTGAAAATAGCGGCTGGAAGTGCCCGCAGCTACTTTCAGAAATTGATTCAACCAAAGACTTTTATTTTGATTCTATTAGTCAAATTAAAATGGAAAATTGGTTTAAAGGCAGAATCACTTTAGTAGGCGATGCCTGTTATTGCCCATCACTATTATCAGGAAAAGGTTCCACGCTTGCAATGGTTGGCGCATACATACTTGCCGGAGAATTAAAACAAGCTGACGGTAATTACCAGGAAGCTTTTATGCAATATGAAATAGTATTCAAACCATTTATGGAAAAAAAACAAAAAGCTGCTCAGTTTTTTGCTAAATCATTTATACCTAAAAGCAATTTTGGTATTTGGCTAAGAAATCTGGTTTTTAGACTTATGTCTGTTTCTGTATTTTCAAAACTCTTTTTGAGTCAATTTAAGGATAGTGACTTAACATTAAAAGAATACTGAAGGCACTGCCTATAACAAAAGGCAATAGGATGGCTAAAGGAATAACAATCGGCTGTAGTTTGGTCATCTTGGCTTCGGGCTGAAGGAATTCTTCTTAGCTTTTGTTGTTAAATAAAAGTGTTTGTACTTCAGAAAAGTTTTGAACGAACCAGGCAAATCGTATCTAATAGTTGTTTCGATATCTTCAATTTGTTCATCAGTCACTTCACTTTTCATGGGTAACCATGTTTTCCATTCTATCTCAAATCCTGTTGGGATCGATCATTTCTGGCTCAAGT
>CBIGQT010000188.1:0-6145 GCA_966191655.1 uncultured Ginsengibacter sp. | reverse complement strand
TTATTAAAGAAGGACGAAAAAAGATAAAGAACTACGATGAGTAAAGTCAAAAAATATTATTGGTTATTGCTTCTTTCTTTTTTGTTTGTAATTGCCAGTTCGTTTTATCAAAAGAAAATTTACAATCAAAACAATTCTTCTTTTGTAAAAATTACTTTTATAAATAATGTAAAGGGCAATAAAATTTTTTTAAATGATTCTGTTTATGTGAATCCTTTTGGAGAAAAATATAACATCACAAAACTGAGGTATTATGTTACTAATGTTGAAATGAAAAATGAGAGTTCTTTGTTCAAAGAAAAAAATAGTTACCATTTAATTGACGAAAGCAGGAAGGAATCAAAAACTATAAAATTTTCTTTACCGGCAGGTGATTATAATCAATTACAATTTTTGCTTGGGGTTGATAGTTTGCATAATGTTTCCGGCGCTCAAACAGATGATCTTGATCCAGCGAAAGATATGTTCTGGACATGGAACAGTGGTTATGTAATGGCAAAGATGGAAGGCAATTCACCAGATTCAAAACTAGTAAATAATAAATTTGAATTTCATATTGGCGGCTTCTCCGGTCCTTATAATGTGCTTAAAGAAATTCGGTTAAGCTTCCCGGAAAAGTCAATTCATTTTGTAGCCGGGAAAACGTATCAAATTATTATAAATGCTGATATAGATGCCTGGTGGCAAAATCCTCATGACATAAAAATTGCAGATCATGCTATTATTACTTCACCGGGAGTGAATGCGAAAAATATCAGTGATAATTATGCAAATATGTTTCACATTGAAAAAATTATCCGACAGTTATCGGATTCGGAATAAAAATTATTCAAAGAACTCCCTATGGAGAAAAAAATAGTTTCTATATTAATTGCCGGGTTTATAATTTTTTTTGCGATCATACTTGAAGCAGGAAAGATTGACAAAGAGGATGTATCATCAATTCATACTAGGCCTCTGAAATTAAAAATTCCTGCAGGCTGGCCAAAGCCACCGACCGATATTTTTGCAAACAATCCACTAACGGAAGAAGGTTTTCAATTAGGAAGAAAATTATTTTATGATGGAAGATTGAGTAAAGACGGCAATTTTGCTTGTGCGTCCTGTCACCAGCAGTTTGCAGCGTTTGCAACCTATGATCATGATTTCAGCCATGGATTTAATAACCAGTTTTCAACCCGAAATGCGCCGCCTTTGTTCAATCTTGCATGGGCTAAATTATATAACCTTGATGGTGGTGTGAATCACATTGAACTGCAGGCCTTATCTCCCATGACGGCGCCAAATGAAATGGCTGAAAACATAGATTCTGTTTTACGGAAATTAAGAAAAGACACTTTTTATCAACGGATGTTTAAAGCTGCATTTGGAACACCTCTGATTAACAGTCAGAGGATGTTGAAAGCACTTGCTCAGTTTACAGGCTCCCTGGTTTCGTCAGATTCAAAATATGATAAAGTAAAAAGAGGAGAAGGTAAATTTAATTCTGCTGAAGAGCATGGCTATGAACTTTTTAAGGCAAGATGCAACACCTGCCATAAAGAACCGTTGTTTACTGACTATTCATTTCGCAATAACGGTTTACCCGTAAACGATTTTTTAAAAGATTATGGGCGAATGAAGATTACAGGCAACCCGGCTGATTCATTGAAATTTAAAGTACCCAGCCTTCGCAATGTTTCTGTTACATTTCCTTATATGCACGATGGAAGGTTATATTCGTTATACAATGTTATTGATCATTACAGTAAAGGAATTCAGCAAAGTGCAACCCTTGACTCTTCACTCAGAAAAGGAATACCTTTTACAGAAGAAGAAAAAACTGATATCGTTTATTTTCTGCACACATTGAATGATACGACGTTTGAAAAAAACAAGAGATTTTCTCAACCTTAGCACTACATTCTTCTTATTAAAAATTATACAAGTAAATTTGAATTTTTTAAACCCAATATTTTTTGAGCAGCATTAAAAAATTAGCAGGACAAACAATGTGGTATGGTGTAAGCTCTATTGCTGCAAGGTTTTTATATTATCTGCTTACTCCTTACTTTACCACTAAACTGAGTGTTGCCAGCTATGGCGACATGAGTATCATGTACGCGGCAATCCCATTTTTAAATGTCTTATTTACATATGGAATTGAAACTGCCTTTTTTCGGTTTGCTACAAAAGACAGGAATAATAAACACATATATAACACTGCGATCATTTCTATTATAGCAAGTACTGTTTTGTTTACTGCTATTTTAATTGCCTCAAAATCTTTTGTAGCCCATTTATTGCGGTTAGATAATCATCCTGAATTTATTACTTATTCAGCGCTTATCATTGGGTTGGATACATTGGCTACGCTGCCTTTTGCTAAGTTGAGGTTAGATCAAAGACCAAGGAAATATGCATTAATACGGATTGCCACTATTTTTTTGCAAATAGCTGTTGTGTATTTTTTATTATCTGTTTGCCCGCGCCTGGCCGCAAATAACCCAAATGGTTTCTTCGCCACATTTTATTGGCCGTCTTATGGCGTGGGCTATATTATAATTGCAAACCTGATCGCATCTTTTTTTGCATTAGTGCTGTTGCGAAAAGAGTTGTTCTCTTTTGAGTTTTCATTCAATAAAGTTGTTTGGAAATCTATGATGCTTTATTCCCTGCCATTATTAATCGTAGGATTTGGAGGAGTAGTTAATGAGACCTTTGATCGCATCATGCTGCCATGGCTTGCGAATGTAGATAATATAGCAGCCGCGAAAGACCAGGTAGGCATTTATTCAGCCTGCTATAAATTATCCATTCTTATTACACTTTTTGTTCAGGCATTTCGTATGGGTGCTGAGCCATTTTTCTTTAAACAGGCAGAAGGCCAAAATCCCCAAAAAGTATATGCAAGAGTGATGAAGTTTTTTGTGATTGCGGTTACTGTTATGTTCCTGATAGTAGCTTTGTATCTCGATATATGGAAATACTTTTTAAGTACCAATCCGGATAAATTAAAAATTTATTGGACTGGCCTCAAAGTGGTTCCTATCCTGCTTTTAGCAAATATGTTTCTGGGAATTTATTATAATTTATCTATATGGTATAAACTTACCCACAAAACAATTGCCGGTGCTTATATAACACTGATAGGGGCTGCCATTACATTAATTATCAATTTCATTTTCATTCCGTATTTCGGCTATATGGCCTGCGCATGGGCTACGTTTTTATGTTATGGAAGCATGATGGTTATCTCATTTGTATGGGGCCAAAAAGATTACCGGATTCCTTATGCATGGAAAAAACTTTGCGCCTATATTTTAATTGTAGTTCTCTTATTTTTTATTCATGAAGCAATTGTATATTTCTCTAAATCGACAATCGTTAACCTGGGAACGGCGACTTTACTGCTGCTGATTTACTTATGGCTTATCATGACCATTGAAAGAAAAGAGATGCAAAGAATACCTTTATTAAAAAAGTTGTTACCCGTAAATAGTAAAGAAAAGATAGAAGCTGAATATTAATTTTTCATTTTTTAATTTGAGAAAATTTTTAAAGAAAATATTAGGGTCTTTATTAACAAAACTGGCATCAAGCGCCTCAGCGCCGGATAAGAAAAGTGTTTTTAAGTCATTAAATAAACTTCTAAACAATTTAAATAAGAGAAAAAAGAAGCGGGGTCTTATCCTGGATGTTGATTTCGGTAAAGATAAATTTATCGTTTTCAGTGATCACCATAAGGGGAATAGAGATCATGGGGACGATTTTGCATCCAACGAAAAAAATTATTTAGCTGCCCTGGATTATTACTTCATCAATAAATTTAATTATATAAACCTTGGAGACAGCGAAGAATTATGGAAGTATAAACCCCAGGAAGTTATCTCAAAAAATATTACGGCATTAACTGCTGAAGCAAAATTTCAGGAACAGGAGAAATACTTTAAAACTTTTGGCAATCATGATGTTATTTGGCAGAATAAAATAGATGTTGATATTTGGTTTAAAGGAATTTTTATATTACCACTTCCCGTCTTTGAGGGTTTAATTTTGAAAACAAAAATCGATAATAAACCTTTATCAATATTTTTAACACACGGACACCAGGGCGATAAGCTGAGTGACAACAATGGCTTTAGTACCTGGATTGTGAGCCATATCTGGCGGCCTTTGCAGCGTTATCTGACTATAAATGTAAATACACCTGCAAAGGATTACGAATTACGTGATAAACATAATATTATGATGTACGAATGGAGCAGGAGTAAGAAAAATTTACTATTAATTACAGGCCATACCCATAAACCTGTATTTGCATCAGGCCTTTATTCCAATCATCCAAGTAATATAATTTATGATAAGGAAATAACGGATCCGTCTATACGAAATAAGTTAAAGCCCTCTTATTTTAACAGTGGTTGTTGTTGTTATAACGATGATGATATTACAGGTATAGAAATTGCCGACGGTAAAATTGCGCTTATTAAATGGCATTGGGAAAATGAAGCATCAAAAAGAGTTGTGCTTGAGGAAGTGGATCTTGCTAAATTGATTAATGACTTATGATTTTAAAATTAATCATCGTCATCATTCGCTTTAGTAGTTACTTTTAAAAAAGCTGCTCTTTTAGGGGAGGGTAAAGGAATACCTGCTCCTTTAATTCCTTCCCAAAGAACTTCATTGAACTGGTCATCAGGTATCGCATCTTCTTTTGAAAAATTGAATGTCTCGCTTTTTCTTGACAGTTTATTCACCGCAGTATTTTTATCATTGAGATCAACATTTTCGGGTAAATAACTAAAGCTACTTTCATCAGGGGTATTGGTAAAGGAGCGCCACATGGGAGTTGCAGCAGCATCGTACTGGCTCATTGGCGGCAAACCTAATATCAATTCGATAGTCCTCAGTACACCCGAGGTTGTATACGGCGTATGGTCGACAAAATTTCTTTTTATATAAGGGCTGGCAATATAAACGGGGCTTCGATGGGCATCTACGTGGTCCGGGCCGTCTTGGGCATGATCTTCCAGAATAAATACCACACTTTGTTTCCATACCGGACTTTTACTTAAATGATCCAAAAACATCCCTACTGCAAGGTCGTTATCGGCCGCAAAAGCAAAAGGAGTTGGTTTTCCTTTACTCATTCCTTCGGTATGATCATTAGGAAATCTCATGGTATTTAAATGCGGAAGTGCGTTTATACTTACCAGTGAGTCAAAGTCTTTTCTCCATTGGTTAAATCTTACCGTATCGCGTACACTTAAATCCCATCCGGTAAAATAAGGACAAAGATGATTTTTTAATACAGGAAGATTAGGCTTATAATCATCAGCAAACTCACCATACGTTCTGTAGCTTACTCCGGCACGCTGACAATTGTTCCAAAGAAATCCATTTTTGTTATTGGCTATTTCGCTGGTTCCTTCACCGGCATAAGTTCCGCCGCGACCACCATAATTGGTTGGCCAGTTTTTTTCTAAATAATCTGTCGCATAAGCGCCAAGACTCCAGTTATGCCCGTCTTCGCTCACTTCAGCGTCTACGTAAAAATTATCGAGTAAGGCAAAATCATTTACAATTTTATGTTGATTTGGGGTAATATCTTTTCCAAATAAAACAAGGCTCGTGTCGCCGTTGCCGTTAGTAACATCGCCTAATACCTGGTCGTAGGTTCGGTTTTCCTTTACAATATAAAAAACATATTTTATGGGCGAAGTATCTCCAACCTTTTCGGGAATAGGATTATTTTTTTCTCCCTGTGCCATTGTTTCTTTTTCCTTCGTGTAGGGAGTATTGTTATAAACCTCCTGAGAATAGACAGCTAATTGTTTTTCATCAGGCACATCAATTATTGACATGGTTCCTATGAACAGGCCGCCGATATATTGTTCTTTTTTAAGTTTTGCAGTGTCTCCCTGCTGGTAAATTGCTTCTTTTTTTCCCGGGTTTGGGCCATCAGGATTCGCAAACGATGAAAATCCTTTGCCGTTAGTTACATAAATTTTATTGCCTATTGCTTTCACGCAAGTTGGGTACCAGCCTGTCGGTATAAATCCTTTTGACTTACTGTTTCCCGGTTTACTTACATCAAAAACTGCAACGCAATTGTTATCTGCGTTGGCGATATATAATGTTTTTTCGTCAGGGCTTAAAGCTA
>CBIGQT010000187.1:0-6146 GCA_966191655.1 uncultured Ginsengibacter sp. | reverse complement strand
TTCGAATATCCTTAGCTGTTATATCGCATAAAGATTAAAACCCCCAACCTTCCATTGCTTTTAAATCTTCGGCTGCACAATCCAAAGGTTGTTTACCCTGGTATTCTTCCTGTTCTATTATAAAATATTTTGTACCCGATTTAAGCGCAAAGTCCACCACCTCTTTTACACCAACTACGCCCTTGCCCAGTAATGTATTTTCATAAATCCTACCGTCAGCTTCAGGCGTATCTCTTTTCAATTCATCTTTAACATGCATTAATAAAAATCTTCCCGGATATTTTTGCAAATAATACAAGGGCCTTCCACCGGGCTCATACATGTTGCCTATATCTATTTGCTGGGCCACCAGGGATGTGTCAGTCGACTTCAGTAAAAGATCATATAAACCCATGCCATCGAGGCTATGATTAAACTCATAGCTTTCGTTATGAAAAGCAAAATGTATTCCTGCCTTTTCACAAAGCATTCCTGTTTTATTGAACATATCCATATAATGTTTAAAATCATCCATGCTTTTACAAAGGCTTTCATCAACACCCGGGCTTATCATATATTTTAAACCAACTGCGGCGGCATCTTCGATGGTATGTTTCCATTCATTTGTAAAATCATTAGCGTTGTTATCCCATTGCTTAGCCGTAAGAGGGTTATGGCCGCTTGCCATTTTTAATCCATTATCATTTAATAAATTTTTAAAATCCGGTATTGAATATCCATAAAATTTACGATCATGATACCCGGCATGCTCAACATTTTTATATCCCATTTCAGCAAGACGCTTTAACGTGCCTGAAGGATCTTTTTTCATATCATCTCTTACAGTATATAACTGCAAACCCAAAATATGATCAGCCATTTGCCATTTCAAAATATTTGCCGGGAGTATTGCAACACCAGCCACTGCTATGCTGCTTTGTTTAATAAATGTGCGGCGGGATGTATTCATATCAAAATAGTATTATTAATAAATATTAAAAATACTTAATAGTTTTAAAGTCATTGAATATTTCTTGTCAATTGAATCCTGACTTTCTTAACCAATAAAAAAATGGTTTATGTTATACATGATCATCGAAGAATTTCACAGAGATAGAGTGAAACAATTGTATAAAAGATTTGAAGAAAAAGGAAGGCAATTACCGGAAGGTGTTCGTTATATAAACAGTTGGGTTACTGAAGATGTAACAATATGTTACCAAATAATGGAAAGTGATACGGAAGAAAAAATATACCAATGGATTCAACAATGGATTGGCTTTGCAGATTTTAAGGTTATTCCGGTAATAACATCTGCGCAGGCAAAGGAAAAAGTTAATGAGGAATAATATAAATCAACTCATTTCAAAATGGCTATAATAAAATAGTTACAACTCCTTTAATAACCGGCGTGTTATTCTTTAAGTCTATTAAGTATACATAAGTTCCTGATGTTAGCTGCAATCCTTTAAATTTTCCATCCCATGAAATATTTTTTCCATGATTATCAAAAACAATTTGTCCATAACGGTTATAAACTTTCACTTCTGCACCGGGGTAAGCCTGCAGGGTTTCTATAAACCAGGTATCGTTTATGCCATCACCGTTAGGAGTAAACACATTGGGGACATATAATTGCTGATAAACTTTTACCAATACACTATCAACAGCAGTTCCGCACCCTTTATTCGAAAATACATTCAATGCATACATTTGATTGGCCGATGGATTTACAACAGGAGTAAGAGTTGATGTGCCCATTATATTTTCATCAGGCGTCCATAGATAAGTCACCTCAGTTCCTGCGGCAACTCCGTTTAAAGTAGCAGACTGCCCTTTAATAATAACTTTATCAGGGCCTGCATTTGCAGTTGGATTTTTATCCACCGTAATCAAAACAGAATCTGACACTTCGCAGTTCACATTCGCAACGGTAATTCTATATAATGTTGTTTCCTTAGGTGAAGCTATCGGAGCCAATATATGGGAATCAGAAATTCCTTCCGGTGGCATCCATTTATAAGATGTTATATTATTGCTCCCGCTACTATTGAGTTGAACAGATGCTCCTTCACAAATTTCTTCGTCAGAACCCGCATTTATAAAGGGTTTGGTTGTCATTTTCACGACTGTTGAATCAATACTGGTACAACCTTTGGCAGAAGTTACCGTTACCCGATACGTTCCGCTATTAACAACATCTGCCGAAGGGATAAAGGGGGATTGTTCGTTACTTAAAAAACTATTTGGCCCGCTCCATGAAAACAGCACCCCATCAACAGCATTTAAAAAGAGTGTATCGCCTGTACAACTACCATGGTTAGACGCAGCAGGAACAGGATATTTATTTACCCCCACAGACACTACATTAGAAAAAACAGAACAGGAAGGACTCCCCATATTAGCACGCTGCGAAACCGCTAACCTGTAGAGATAAATACCTGTTGTTGTTGTAGCCGGCCTTATATAAGTAATAGCGGTCGCGCCGGCGATGTTCGCCCAGGAAACGCTATTGTCAGTACTAAGCTGCCATTGATAAACAGCATCAGTGTATCCTGCAGAAACATTTGCCCCCAAAGTAAAAACAGAATTATCGCCGGTACATACATCAACAGAATCCACAGCCCCATTAATATTCGCAGTAACTAACGGTCCGCATGCACGAAAAGTGATATCATCTAATAAAATATCATTCCCACACCCGCCCGGAGCGTTATTGGTCATTCGTAATACAACCGAATTTGTTGCTGTAGCTGTTGAAAAAAAGAACCCATATTGCTTCCAGTCAGGGTTTGTAGAAATATCACCCGTTTGATAAGATTGCAAAACCTGGCCTGATGTAGTTTCAATACTAAATGTAATATTTGGCTTAATTCCCTGTCCGTTGCACGCAAATGGTTGCAACACGTTATATATCCAGGCGGCAAATTCATAGGTTGTATTCGGGCAAAGGCCATCCACAGTTTTTACAAAAAAATCACCTGGATTATAAGAAGCGTTCACCACCATCATATACCCGTTGATATCACCCGGAGTATGATCTTCCACAAGCGTATGCCACGTGCCGCCAAAACAACTATTGGTAGAATTGGCAATTGTATAAAACCCATCGCCGGGGCAGTCAGAATTAAGGTAAGTATAATTAGTTATTCCAAAGCCCAGGGGCGGCCCGGGGTTAGTGCCTGCGCCAAACGTAATATTTACAACAGGATCACCAAGACTTCCCTGGCATAACTGTGCAAACGTTTTAGTAGTAAAAATGAAAGAGAATAATGATAAAGCAACCAGGATTTTTAAAAGCAGTCTCATCGTTCTCATATTAATATTAACCGGCGTTATATTACCAGGGGAAATGTAATATAAAAAGGAAATAACAAAAATAAAATGTGTTGTCTTTGTTATTTCCTTATTCTTTTCAGTGCAAAGTTAAAATATTAAATCAGACGCCGGAAAATCATGTATTTTTTATTCATAAAAAGAATACTATTATCTCTAATTTGAATTTTATATTTTGAATTTTTGTATTTTCATTCTACATGAGTCAAAATTCACTTTTACAATCTTACCGCGAACAACCCAATGTATGGGATGAAATGATTAACACCGATGGTATCCGTTCGCCTTACAAAAATTTTGTTTCTGTAATAGATAATTTACCGGCTGCTGAAATGACACATAAGGATGAGATGGCAAAAAAACTTTTCATGAGCCAGGGCATCACATTCACTGTATACAGCAGCGGCGAAGGCATAGAAAAAATATTTCCTTTTGATATTATTCCGCGCATTATTACCAGCAGCGAATGGGCTTCTATAGAAGCAGGACTAAAGCAACGGTTAAAGGCGCTGAATGTTTTTTTGAAAGATATTTATCACCGCCAGTTTATATTAAATGATGGAATTATTCCAACGCAACTTATTTATTCATGCCCTAATTTTTTAAGGGAAATGATGAACGTAGATGTTCCCTTCGACATCTACACACATGTATCCGGCGTGGATCTTATACGAAGCGACGATGGAGATTTTTATGTATTGGAAGACAACCTTCGTACGCCATCCGGTGTTTCTTACATGCTGGAAAACCGAACGATCACTTACCGGATTTTTCCTGACCTGATTCCCAAAAATAATGTACGTTCTGTAAAAGAATACCCTGATCTTTTGTACAAAAATTTACTGGCGTTGGGTAACAGGCAAATCAGTAATCCTACTGTTATTCTTCTATCGCCCGGCATTTATAACTCGGCTTATTTTGAGCATACCACTTTAGCAAGATTAATGGGTATAGAACTGGTTGAAGGAAGAGATTTAATTGTGAATAACAATTATGTGTACATGAAAACAACAAAAGGTATTCAGCAGGTGGATGTTATTTATCGCAGGGTTGATGACGAATTTATTGATCCGCTGGTTTTCAGACCAGACAGTATTTTGGGCGTTCCCGGAATTTACTGGGCATACCGCAAAGGCAATGTTGCCATTGTAAATGCAATGGGCAATGGAGTTGCGGATGATAAGGCCATTTATTCTTATGTGCCCGATATGATTCGCTATTATTTAAATGAAGAGCCTATTTTAAAAAGCGTTCCTACTTACCAGCTCGCAAATGAAGATAGTAAAAAACATGTTTTTGAAAATATGGGTAAGATGGTGATCAAGCGCACCAATGAATCGGGCGGATATGGAATGCTGATGGGTAACACTGCCAGCGATGAAGAAATGCGAAAATTTAAAGATGCCATCAATGCAGAGCCAAGAAATTTTATAGCACAGCCCATCATTAGTTTATCATCAACACCTTGTTATATAAATGGGAAGTTGCAGCCACGCCGCGTAGATTTGAGGCCATTTGCGCTATACGGCCCTGATGGAATAAATATTGTTCCCGGTGGTTTAACAAGAGTTGCTTTGAAAGAAGGATCTATGATTGTAAATTCATCGCAAGGCGGCGGAAGTAAAGATACATGGGTATTAGCCTGAAAAAATTATAAATTACGAATTGCTTGTTACGGGTTGTTAGTTATTAATTTCTAATTTTTAATTTTTAATTAAAGATGTTAAGTCGTGTTGCAGATACAATTTACTGGCTGGGCAGGTATATGGAAAGAACCAACGGAATGCTGCAGGTTATTTTAACCCAATATATTTCTTCGCAGGATGAAGCCAGCGCTTTCATGTGGAGGCCACTGCTAAAAATTTATGGCGAGCTGTCAGATGAAGAAATAAAAGAAGTGGAAACAAGCTCATCAAAAGCCATGGAGTACATGATCTTTAGCCATGAGAACAGCGCTTCAGCCTATAACAACGTGATGTTCTCCCGCGAAAATGCAAGAGGCATCCAGGATCACATCAGCAAAGAAGTATGGCAATGCCTGAATGATTATTATCATTTCATCCGCAATGATGATTTAAGAAAGGAAGTAAGCACTTCTGATCCCATTTCAGCTATTGACCTGATATTGAAAAACGGCTTGTTATTTACCGGAACTGTTGATAACACTATGACGCGGGGCGAAGGTTTTACTTATCTTAACATTGGAAAATTTTTAGAGCGGGCCATTCATTCATCAGATATTACGAGGATAAAAATGAATGAGTTGTATGTTACAAAGAAAGATTCATATCATCCGTTAAGCTTACGGTATTTGTTGTTTTCGCTTTTTGGTTTTGAAATGTACCTTAAAACCTATAAAGGTAATTTTACACCAAAAAATGTTTTGGATCTTATTGTATACAATCCTGATTTTCCTCATTCAATTTTATACAGCCTTGAAAGATTGTATAAATATTTCGGCAGATTGCAGGCAGAAAGTCTTCCGGAAAACTATGACCGGCTTGAGTTTTTAATTGGTAAAACAATGAACAACATCAAGTACAGCAACCTGGATGAAAATGACATTCTTGCTTTGGATGCATTTCTTTTTCAAACAAGACAAGACCTGTTTGAAATTTCTGCAGCATTTGGTAAATACTATTTCGGAAACACTTAAAAGCTATTTGGATAAATTAAAATAAAATGATCAGACGTTTCATTAAATATTATTGCCACAGATTATGCAGACCCGATAGCTATCAGGTTTCATCGATAAAATCAGTGTACTTCGTTAGCGAAGTATCTGTGTAATCTGTGGCAAAAAAACAATTCAAATATTATCTTAATTAAAA
>CBIGQT010000186.1:0-6199 GCA_966191655.1 uncultured Ginsengibacter sp. | reverse complement strand
GAATATCTGCGGTCCATACAAGGTCACCGTGTGTTTCTATCAATACTTTTACGCTGCTTCCTTTTGCATAATCACTGAGTTCAAGCAATCCTTTTATCATAAGATCCATTGTTTCATTCTTATCCTTATCTTTTGGAAAGTTATTAGGAAACACTCTTATGTAAGGACAAAATAGCTTTTCTGCAAGGTCAATAAAACGTTTCGCTTCATCTAAATTTTTTTTTCTTTCTGTATTGTCAGCAATGTGCAGATTGGTAGAAGAACCCAGGTCAACAAAAGCAAGATTCTTATCTTTCATTATTGAAAGAGTTGCCGCTATACTTTGCGAAGTGTTGAATTCAGGGCACTTTGTAAGATCCATTTCGCGAAGCAGGCCGCGTAATTCAATGCCGTTATAATTATGCTCCATTGCAAAATCAGTAATCCTTTGAAAGTTCCAGTCGGGGCAACCAAGTGTTGAGAATGATAAAAGTGGTTTGTCTTTTTTCGCATCAAATAAAGATGGAACAAACGGCGCTGCCATTAACAGCGTAGTTGTTTTTAGAAATTTCCTACGATTAAAGTCTATCATTTTGACGAGTGATTTTTATTATAGCGATTATATAAAGCAATAAAGCTTACTGAATAATTCTATTCTGGTTTTACTTTTCGCATTGCATAAGAGCGATCATAGCTCTTTCTCCCTTTACCGGCTCTCCTGTCAATTGCTCCCATATTGTTGGAACAATTTGCCACGAAATTCCAAACTTATCTTTCAACAGGCAGCACATGCTTTCTTCTCCACCTTCGCAATTTACCAAAAATGAAATTGTCTCGTCAAACTTAAATTTGGAGCTGCCTTTCAACCCCATAAATTTGCTCCCATTTAATTCAAACTTTACTACCAACCTGGACTCTGAAAGAATTTTAGATTTTAAAAACGGAACCGTAAAAATCTGCTGGTGCTTTGGCTTTCTTGTCGAAACAAAGGCAGGGATAAATTTGATCGTTCATTTCTTTTTTTATTTTGATATATGAATTTGTTATTGCATCAAATTTTAGTTGTTTTTTAATCGTTACCGTCTCTCTTCCTACCTTTGTGAAAAATTTTTTTATGGCCGAAGATCTGGATATTGTAAAAGGAAGCAAAGAAGAAGAATATCAATCACTGATTCCACAGGTAACGGGTTTGCTTGAAGGTGAAACTGATCTTGTTGCTAATATGGCAAATATTGCAGCAGCACTTAAAGAACAATTTGGATGGCTTTGGGTTGGCTTTTATGTAGTAAAAAATGATGAATTGGTTTTAGCTCCCTTTCAGGGACCAGTGGCCTGCACAAGAATAAAAAAAGGCAGAGGTGTGTGCGGAAGCTGCTGGCAACAGGCTACGACCTTGATTGTGCCTGATGTTGAAAAATTTCCGGGACACATAGCATGTAGCAGTCTATCAAAATCAGAAATAGTGGTGCCGGTTATAAAAGAAGGTGAAGTTGTTGCTATTTTAGATGTGGATAGTGAAGAATATAATTATTTTGATGATATGGATAAACACTATCTCGAAGAGGTTGCAGGGCTGATAAATTTTTGAAATATTTTTTAAATGACTATTCGTGTGGGCGACATAGTTAGCATAAGATGCAAAATATGTCACTTATGTATCAGACTTATTATTGTAACGAAATTTGAAAATGTTAAGAATGAGATATAGCTGTTTGAAGCAATATTATTATCTCAAAAAAACATAACTTTAAAGAGTTAAAAAAGATCCATGCCAGCTCCATTTAAAATAAAAGTTACCAAAAACATTCTGGAATTAAGCAAAGCATGTGGCATAAATAACGACCGCAATACAAATGGAAACAATTGTGCCATTGCTTTCGCGTTAAAAGATATTTTTCCTGATGTTTTTGTATCAGATTACGTTATTTATCCATTTGGTATAAATAAAAATAAGGAAACGAACAACCTCGCAATAGCAATGCCTAAAATAGCAAGAGATTTCGTGAGCCTTTTTGATTCATTGGTTGCCGTTCATAACCTCAGGCCATGCCTGCCAGAATTTGAATTCTCGATTGATATACCTGATTCGGTTATTTCCGAAATTAATATTGATGAAATAAAAGCGCTGACTCAACAGGATTATTCATGTTACGTGCATTGAACTTAACCGGTAACATTTAGTGGGTTCCTTATATGCGATTTATTGTTTGTCGGATAGTGTAACAGAACAGCGAATTAAATTAATCCAACGGTATTTTTTTTGCATATCGTGACAACCATTGTTCAAAATTCATTAGATCAGGATTTAATTGTTTCGAAACATTTACATCCCGTAGGTTATTAAGTTTTTCCTCAAATTCATCGTATATCTGGAACATGTTTCCGAGATCATCGGCTCCCGGAAATCCAAAGCTGCGATAAACATCAGCAGATATTTTATTATAAACAACAGGTTCGCCTAACGCCTTGCTCAATGCATCGGCCATTTGCTGACCACTCAAATGCTCTCCGGCAACACCAACATCTTTTCCGATATAATCAGCCGGATTTTTAAAAATCCCATAAGCACATTTGCCGATATCATCAGCACCAATTCCGGCCATCTTTGCATCCCCGATTGGAAGAGTAAGGGCTAACTTACCATCCGCGTCTCTTTTGGGCCCGGAGCCGAAATAAATAAAATTGTCCCAGTAAAAAGAGACATGAAAAAAGGTAGTGGGCACTCCTGCTTCTTTAAATACTTTATTTGATTCACCTTTGGCATCAAAGTGCGGTACCTTATAAATATCTCTTAGTGTAGGCATCCGGTTATCATGTAGTGGCACCAGTTCACGTGTATCTTCGAGGGTAGACCAAATAGCATGTTTTATCCCGACTTGCTTAGCCGCTTTTGCAAAAAGAGCGGCCTCTGCTTTTTCCTGTTCAGGAGAAAAATGCGCCCAGAAGAAGGTAACAAAGTAAGCGCCATAAGCGCCTTCAAGTGCTTTGTATATTGATTCTTCATTGGACAGATCACCATAAATAACTTCTGCGCCGAGCTTGGATAATTCTTTTGCTTTTTCAGAATCGGGATCGCGGGTTACTGCACGTACGGTAAATTCAGAATCAGGATCATTGGCAATCGCCCGAACTAATCCGCCACCCTGTGAACCTGTGGCGCCGAAAACGGTAATAATTTTTTTTGCTGACATAAGAAAATTTTAAAAAATGAATAATTATCAAAAGAGCAGATTCAAAGGGACAGGTCTGTGCGGATGTCAAAATTAATTGTTATACAGTTACCGGCAAGAAAAGTTGAGGAATGGATTTTTGGACCAGAAATCTTTTGCCGGTAATGAATAGATATTTCCTCACCCGGTAATGTTCAAAGCTATATATAACGGTTAAGGTTAAACGCATTTGAAAAGTGATGATTGTTAGGAAGCAATTATCCATCCTTACTAAAAAACAGACAGATTTTCTTCAACTTCCTTTCATGAAACTATAAAGCCTTATAAATAAATATCTATAAGGCTTTCGTAGTTATTGACAGGTTATTCTTCTATTGCACCACAATCTTTTTAGTCGTATGAATTTTCCGGGTATCAACCCGAATGAGATACAAGCCTGGCTTCAGGTTAGTGCCAATTTTTGATAATTCACGTACTTGTGTTTTCAGCGTTGTTCTTCCATTTATATCAGTAATGGTAAGGTTTGCTATTTCACCTGCATCTAATCCCTGTATATAAATGTTGAACCCATTTTCTTTAGCCGGATTAGGAAATACCTGTACAATTGAAAATGTATTGGTTGAAATATTAGGTGATTTGGAAATAGACAATGCAGCAGGGTTTGAAGGCTTTGTATCGTACCACACCCCATCTAAATACCAGCCAGTGGTACTCCTGGGAAGATCAGCGCTTTGACTTGTTCCGTCATTAAAAATCACAACTGCAGAAGCTATATTGGTGAAGGTATAGCTGTGCAATCCATCGCCATTGTCAGTCATTGAAACGCCGGGCCATGAAGGACTTGGAAGAACTCCGGTTGGTATTGCATTATACCAGTAAATATTGATGCCACTTCCCCAACCCGTAGGCTTAAAGAAATTGACCGTCCATGTAGCAGGCGGTGTGGAGGCCATGCTTTTAAATCAAGGCTGGACCCAGGTTTCGGTGATTACCAGATAGAATTCGGAGGTCATGACGATTTCAAAAAATAAATCAATATAAATTAAATTTTAGGCACACCGGGTACCTTTAAAGGTCGCCCGGTGAGCTTAAAATATAGTTTTTCTTTACTAAATAAAAATCAGATTTTTGACTTAATTACCTCGATGGAATCCAGGTGTTTTTGGAGAATAGGCAATGTACTTGTAATGAAATTTTTCACATCATTGTCGTCAACGTTTCCTTCTGCATCTTTAAATTCTTTAATGTCATCTTTATGATCTTTAACCATCATATCAACATAGGCTTTATCAAAATCTTTTCCTGTTTTCTTACTCAGATTATTAATTTCTTTCCTTTGGTCATCAGTAACAGATGCAGGAAGCTCTATATTTTTCTTAGATGCAATGGCTTTAAAATTATTATTAACCATAGTATGGTCATCAACCATCATTTTCCCAAAATCTTTTACCCTCTGACTGCTGGCCTTTTCTTCAGCCATCTTTCCTAATTCAACTTCCATCATACCACCTGTAGCAGCTTTGTTTGCGAAATCCATAGTATTTTGATCAATCATGCCGGTACCTGAATTATTAACATTCATACTGTCTTTTTCAGGTCCACTCATTGAACTGTCCATGTTTGAAGTTGTAGTAATTGAGTCTGAAGATGCACTTGGAGTTGATGAATTGTTTCCATTACAGGCGGAAAAAATATAAGTGCCAGATAGTAACAAAAACGAAATAAATAGCTTTTTCATATTATAGCATTTAATTAGTGATTAAAAAATTTATTACACAAAAAACAAATTTTATTCCGTTATGAAACCCTTGGAGACACCACAAAAATTATATACTTTTCCTATATGTGTTGATACTTGCAACACTGGATATAAAATATAATTTTATTTTTTGTGTAAATATTTCTACGTCCAGAAAGTCAATAAGGAAAATAAAATTGCGTCTGAATTTTTTTCAAAACTTTTTTTCGCACAAATAATGAGAGGTTGCTGCAGGGGGCAAGTTGATATTTACAAGGGCTTCCAGACTTTTTGTCTCTTAAAGCATCATACTACACGGCTATTAATCGTTTAATCCTTTTCCACTGAGAATTTGCTTCATGCTTTTTTCAACCCTTGACTCGCGGGTTTTCGATTGCTTGGGTTGAGAAAAATAAAAAATATATGCTCTCTGCCGCCCCGGGGTCAATGATTTGAATGCTGTATTCAAGGCAGGGATTTTATCCAGCTTAATTTTAAATTCCTCAGGGATACTAAACTCTGAAGTCTTTTTATACTTCACATTCAAACCGGCTTTTTCCGCTTCAATAGCTTCATAGATATAGGCTTTCAGAATTTTTTCCATCTTAACTATTTCCTTAACATTGGTAAACCGGACCTGGCGTGCCGCCTGCACATTCTCCGTTTGTTGAATCAGAATACTATTGGCATCATTTAATAAGGCGCCTTTAAAAAACAGGAGCGCACAGTATTCTTTAAATCCATGCATTAGCACTATGTTCCTTCCTTCGAAGGTATAGCAAGCCTGGCCCCATTTTAATGCTTCGTCCAGGCCACAATCAAGAATGATATTTCTTAATTGTTCAAATTCTTTCTGCCACTTTTTCGCTTTATTAAAAAAGAAATCAACTTTAGGATTCGTTATATGCTTCGCCATAGTATATTATTTTGTACAAAATTTATACCCTTATCGAACCCCGGAAACCCCTGGCGGCATAGTAAGATTCTGCACCGTTGTGATACAGGAAGACAGTATTGTAGCGTCGATCACAAAACACAGCACCACCAAATTTCCTGATATCAACAGGTGTTTTCACCCAGCTTGATGTTTTCAAATCGAAATCCCCAAACTTCTGCAAATAGCGGTATTGCTCTTCTGTTAAAAGCTCAATACCCATGGCCGTAGCCTTATTCACAGCGCTATCGGCCGGTTTAAATTCTTTCCTTGATTCCAGCGCTTCACTATCGTAACAAAGACTTCTGCGGCCTTTGGGACTTTCCGCTGAACAATCATAAAAAATGTATTCACCCGTCTTTTTGTCATGACCAACAA
>CBIGQT010000185.1:0-6201 GCA_966191655.1 uncultured Ginsengibacter sp. | reverse complement strand
GAAATATAACCGATAGGCGCATCAAACCAAACATATAACACTTTTCCGCCACCCCGTTCAGGGGCTGGGGGGCTTGGAACTTTTATTCACTAATTGATGTCACGTGTCATGGCTAGCGGCTGCAAACCTTTGTCCAGCCAGCTTTTGCATTGGCCATATACGTTATTTTTCCACTCTTTATGATCTTCGAGTATGTATTGACGTAAGAAAGTTTCATAATCCTGCAAAGGAAAATACCAGTGTATCGTTTTCTTCTTTACGGGTACAGCATCGCTTAAAGTGCTTTTTGGATTTATGAGAATTTCAGGACTTAATGACGAACCGCAATTTTCGCATTGATCCCCGTATGCGTTTGGATAGCCACAAACAGGGCATGTGCCGGTGATATACCTGTCAGCTAAAAATGTTTGTTTTTCTTCGTCATAAAATTGCTCCGTTTCTTTTTCTTCAAACAATCTTTTTTCATAAAGGTTCAGAAAAAAGTCTGACGCTGTTTTATGGTGCACAGCATTTGAGGTGCGTGAAAAAATATCAAATGAAATTCCCATCTCCTCAAAACTATCTTTAATGATCTTGTGATATTTATCTACTACCTGCTGCGGAGTAATATTTTCTTTCATGGCCCTTATGGTAATGGGCACACCGTGTTCATCTGTTCCGCTCACAAATTTTACATCCAGCTTTTTTGCCCGTAGATAACGTACATATATATCCGCAGGAAGGTAGCAACCAGCCAGATGACCAATGTGATTAGGACCGTTTGCATAAGGCAAAGCGGCTGTAATTAAGTATCTCTTAAATTCTTTCATAATTCTTTATCCTACAAGTCAAATATTTTGCGGTTTGCAAAAATACCGTAAAGCAGGCAATGCCCAAATAAGCAAAAAAACTTCCTGCGAAATGCAGGAAGCTATAATGTTTGTGATCTTTATATGATTATTTACCGGTTAATTCATTAATCTCGACCTGCGGTGCTAACGCCTTGTGTACTTTTTCAACCACAATATCGGTCGTCAAATTAAATTCAGCAGTTAAACGAATATCCGCAGACGAAGCACCAACCTTAATTGTGTAATTCCCCGCATCTGCAATCCATGCTTCCTCTTTAGTATAAAACGATGCAAGATCTGCCGCAGTAATATTGAATGATAGCGTTTGTGACTCGCCGGGTTTAAGCAATTTAGTTTTTGCAAATACTTTTAGTTCTTCTGCTGGCTTGTCAATATTTTTTGCAGGAGCACTTATATATATTTCTAGAACTTCTTTACCAGCCACCTTTCCACTGTTGGTAACAGTAAGTGTAGCAGTTATATTTTTATTAAAAGTAGATGAGCTTAATTTCAGATTTCCATAAGTAAAATTTGAGTATGACAGACCATAGCCAAATTCGTAGGCAGGTTTAATTTGGTATGTATTATAATAGCGATAGCCAACATAAATACCTTCTTCGTAAGTGACTTCTGCAGGTATCATCGGCCCCAGCATCCCGGAAAATGCCTTTTCCGGAAACTCTTTTCCAGGAAAGTCTTTTGCGGAAGGAACATCGTCATAACTTACAGGAAAAGTTATTGCAAGTTTGCCCGATGGATTTACTTTGCCGCTTAATACATCTGCCATTGCATTACCTCCTTCAAGGCCCGGCTGCCATGCAAGCAGTATGGCGTCTGGATTATCTCTCCAGCTTGCGGTTTCAATAACGCCCCCAATATTTAAAACAACAATTACCTTTTTATTTTGTGCGTGAAAGGCATCAGAAATATTTTTAATCAACGTGGTTTCTGTATCTGATAAATTAAAATCATCCTCCACTTTTCTATCTCTGCCTTCACCGGAGTTTCGACCAATCGTAATGATTGCAATATCTGATGAAGCAGCTTGTTTGGTTATGAAATCATTGTCCAAAACATATTCGGGCATCGGCGGCCTGGGATGTATGAATTGTTCAATAATACTTTGCGGTGGATTCTTTGTTTTATAATCAGTAATATAATTAGTATAAATATTTTTTATTTCATTATTAAGCGTATAATTAGCGTTGCTTAAACCTTGAGATAGTGAAATAGTGTAAGCTTTATTTACGTCGCCACTGCCAGTGCCACCAGCAATAAGGTCATAGCCATGATTGCCAAACAATGAAATAGTTTTTATGGATTTTAATGGCAGTGCATTATCATTATTTTTCAACAAAACCATGCCTTCTGTTGCTGTCATGCGTGAGATCTGTGCATCCTTTACGAGATTTGGTTTATCAGAAAATTTATAATTTTTATAGCCTGGTGATTGCATCAATATTTTTAAAATTCCGGCGATATTTTCATCCAATACTTTCTCATCAAGCGTTCCGTCTTTCACTGCATCCATGATAGCTTTTTTTTGAACAGAAGTGCCGGGCATCAATAAATTATTACGAGCTTTTAATTGCGCAGGTGCATCTTTTCTGCTAAACCAATCAGTCATTACAAAGCCTCTAAACCCCCATTCGTTTCTTAAGATCGTTGTAAGCAAGTCAGATCTTTCTGAAGTGTAGGTTCCGTTTACTAAATTATAAGAACTCATTACTGTCCATGGGTTTGACTTCTTTACTGCAATTTCAAAATTCCTCAGGTATATTTCTCTCAATGCTCTTTCACTTACAATTGTGTTCACCATCATTCGGTCCGTTTCCTGGTTATTGGCAACAAAATGTTTTATTGAAACGCCAACGCCATTGCTTTGTATACCATTCACAAGTGCGGCGGCAATGTTACCTGAGATAACGGGATCTTCAGAATAGTATTCAAAATTTCTGCCTCCCAAAGTATTACGTTGAATGTTCATGCCCGGACCAAGTATCACATCCAAACCGTAGTCACGTACCTCACTGCCAAAAGCTGCACCCATTCTTTTAGCAAGTGCCGTATCCCACGATGATGCCAGCAATATAGCAACAGGCCATGCAGTAGCATAATAAGTTTTAGAACTGTCTCCGTTGCGAATAGGATCAATTCTTACGCCCGCAGGGCCATCTGAAACAACCATTGCGGGAATACCCAGTCGGGGGATAGCAAAAGTAGTTCCCGATGCACCGGCCACTTTATCTTTCGTCATACCAATATTAGGCCCCTCTGTTGCGTTACTGCCGGGCATGCTAAAGCCGGTGCCAACAACCATATTGACTTTCTCTTCCAAAGTCATTTTACTAATAAGGTCTTTTATTTTGGCTGACGTTGTGTTTTGCGCTGAAAGGTTGCAGGCAATGGTCATAGCAAGCAAATACGTAATTGTTTTTCTCATTTGAAGTAAAATATTTTATTTTTTCATTGCGTTATTATGACACAATGTAAATTTTATTTTTGAATTGTAATCTTTTTATTTTATATGCCTGCTACTAACTATTTTTATGTATGGGTTTGAAGGAAGAAATTAAAGAGCATTATTTTCATGGCCACGAAATTTATCTCAAGCACATCTCTGTAGATTGCGTAATTTTTGGATTTCATAATAATGAATTGAAAGTATTGTTGCTTAAAGCAAGCTATGCGGGTAAATGGGCCTTACCCGGGGGCTTTATTCTTAAGGAAGAACACATGGATCAATCGGCCGAACGTATTCTCAAAATGAGGACAGGCCTTGATAAGATATACCTGCATCAGTTTTACGTGTTTAGCGATCCCGGCAGATCTACAAAAAAGATTAACCAACAATTCTTGAAAAATGTAGGATTTAATGCTGAAAAAAGCTGGATGTTCGAAAGGTTTATTACAGTTGGATATACAGCGCTTGTTGATTTTACAAAAGTTACTCCTGTCCCGGATAATATTTCTGACGCCTGCGAATGGTTTACTGTTTCTGAAATTCCCAATTTTATACTTGATCACAAAAATATTTTTGACAAGGCCCTGGATAATTTAAGATCGGAACTTAATTTTCGACCTGTGGGTTACAATCTTCTATCAAAAAAATTTACGATGCCCGAATTGCAGAAACTATATGAAACTATTTTAAACAGAAAATTAGACAGAAGAAACTTTCAGCGTAAAATTGAGGCAACAGGCATCTTAAAAAGGTTGAGTGAAACAAAAAAGGGAGTGGCACATAAAGCCCCGTTCTACTATAAATTTGATTTGCCAAAATATGAAAAAGTGCTTAAATCCGGATTAGGTTTTGATTTGTAATTTTAATTGAATGATTAATGCTTCATGAACCGTAAAAACTTTCTTTCTTCTATTGTTCCTTTAACGGCATCTTTTGCTGCCATTGCAAATGGAAAACAAATCAGCAATAAAAATCTTACATTTTTTGCTGAAGATAAAGTTGGTAAAATTCCACCTTATCTAAAAAAAGGCGATGTTATCGGCATCACCTGCCCTTCAGGATATATTACCATGGAAGATATTCAGCCTGCAATGGATAAAATGAAAGAATGGGGATTTGAAATTCGTTTAGGCAACACCGTTGGTATGCGGGATTTTACATTCGCAGGAAATGATGAGGAAAGGACTAAGGACTTTCAAAGTATGATTGATGACGATTCCATCAACGCAATAATGCTGGGCCGTGGCGGATACGGCGCAGTAAGAATTATTGATGCAATAGATTTTAAAAAATTTGCCGGTCGCCCTAAATGGGTCATTGGCTTTAGTGATGCCACTGTTTTTCATTCGCATATTAATAAGAATTTTGGTATTGCCACCATTCATTCAAAGATGTGCAACAGCTTTCCATCTGACTGGAACACTGCGACACAGCAGCAGGTGGCTTCTATAGATTCCATCAGGAAATGTTTAACCGGCGAGGCCATGCAATACACTGCTTTACCGGATAGTTTTAATAAAACAGGAATGGCAGAGGGAACATTGGTCGGCGGTAATTTATCAATTTTAGAAAATCTTGCAGCGTCAAAATCTGATATTGACACCAATGGCAAAATTTTATTTATTGAAGAAACTGAAGAATATCTTTATAATATTGACAGGACGTTATGGAACTTAAAACGAAGCGGAAAATTTAATAATCTGGAAGGATTGATTGCCGGAAGCTTCAATAAAATAAAACCGGATGATCCGGGAGAAGATTTTGGGAAAACAGTTTATGATATGATTCTTGAAAAAGTGAAAGAATATAATTATCCTGTTTGTTTTAATTTTCCTGTAGGTCATCAAAAAGAAAATTATGCATTGAAATGTGGAGTAAGGCACCAGTTGAATGTTTCAGATAATTCGGTGACACTTATCGAAATTTAACCTTGCTATAATAAACATACATTCGTGACAATCATTCCACCATACTTAAAGTCAGGCGATACAATAGGTATATTATGCCCCTCGGGATATATGCCTTATGAAAAAGCAGCAACTGCTATTGAAACACTTACTGAATGGGGATTTCATGTATTATCCGGTAAAACTCTGGGGCATCGCTTTAATTATTTTTCGGGCACTGATGAAGAAAGGCTGAGCGATCTTCAGCAAATGATGGATGATGAAAATATAAGAGCAATTTTTTGCGCAAGAGGCGGCTATGGAATGGGAAGAATTATTGATAAGCTCAGTTTTAAAAAATTTAAAAAAAATCCAAAATGGATTATTGGCTTTAGTGATATTACCGTAATTCAAAGCCATTTGTTTTCTAAATATAAAATTGCATCGCTTCATGCGCCAATGGCTGCAGCTTTTAATGATGGCGAAAATAAAAATCAATACATTCAAAGTCTTCACAATGCTTTAACCGGCCGAAGCGCGAGCTATGCAAGTGCAGTTAACGATTTTAATAAAAAAGGAAAAGCATCCGGCATTTTAGTTGGTGGTAATTTATCATTACTGGCACATCTAACAGGAACGGCATCAGATATAAAAACAAAAAATAAAATTTTATTTATTGAAGACGTGGGCGAATATATTTATAATGTAGATAGAATGATGTACCAGCTAAAGCGAAGTGGTAAACTTGATAACTTAAACGCTTTGATTGTTGGAAAATTTACTGACATGAAAGATACCACTACCCCTTTCGGCCAATCCGCAGAAGAAGTAATCAGAGATATTGTGAAGGAATATGATTATCCCGTTTGTTTTAATTTTCCTGTAAGTCATGAAAAAGAAAATTATGCATTGAAGATCGGTGTTGAATATAAGTTGTCGGTGTCATCATCAATGGTTGTATTAAAGCAATTATAAAAATTAAATTTAATCAGCCATAATTGGTGCTGTTTTATTTTTAAAG
>CBIGQT010000184.1:0-6209 GCA_966191655.1 uncultured Ginsengibacter sp. | reverse complement strand
TTTAGCAGAAAGAAGGGCCGACAAAATAAATGTCGTCAAGTTGTCCCACGAGGATTCGAACCTCGACAGACAGAATCAAAATCTGTTGTACTACCTTTATACTATGGGACAAAAGGAGTGCAAAAGTAAGATTAAGGATTAAAATTTCAAAACCCTAATTTAAGGTTGTATTTCCGGGAGTACCAGGTTATTCTGCTTCTCTTTCCTCTTCTTCCTTTAATTTTTTTATGTATGCCAGCGCATCAGGAATAACGTCGCACATTATCGTAATAATCGCTCCGGGTTTTACATTATCGTAAGCATATTGAATAGCCTCACTTTCTTTTTGCAAAATGGTAACAGGAATATCTTTTGGTTTACTTTGGTTTATACCTTCTACCAACAGGTTAATTATTTCTTCGGCTGTACGGCCCCGCAAGTGCTTATCCTGTCTTACAATTATTTCATCAAAATTTCTCGCCGATATTCTCCCGATTTCCCGAATATCTTCATCTCTTCTGTCACCTGTTCCGCTAATAATGCCTACTTTATAAGTGCTATCCAGGCGGTTAATAAAATCACATAACAAATTTAATCCTGCCGGATTATGCGCAAAATCTGCCAGGAACTTAAAATTTTTGAATTGAAAAAGATTAAGCCGGCCGGGTGTTTGAGAAACTGACGGAACAAATGTATGTAATGCCTGGCGTATATCTTCAACCTTTATATTTCTAAAAAGATAACAGGCAAGGATAGACGGCAAAGCATTCATTATATTATGGGTAGCCTTGCCCCCAAAAGTTATTGGAATTTCTGAAACTTTTTCTACACGTATTTTCCAATTGCCTTTCAGAATTGTTACATATTCATTTTCATAAACTGCTGCAATACCACCTTTTGCGCAATGTTCTTTTATACGCTTATTATTTTCGTCCATGCTAAATAAAGCGATATTACAATCAAGACCATCTTTCATACCATATACCAAATCATCATCCGCATTTAAAATTGCAAATCCATTTGGGAAAACAGTTTCCGGCAATACCTGTTTTACTTTTGCCATTTGTTCAAGTGTTTCAATTCCTCCAAGGCCAATGTGATCTGCGGTTACATTAGTTACAATAGCGATATTACAATTAGTAAAGGCAAGGCCATTTTTTAAAATGCCTCCCCGTGCACATTCCAATACAGCAAAATCCACCGTAGGATCTTTCAAAACAAATTCGGCGCTTTTGGGGCCGGTACAATCGCCTTTCATCATCAACTGATTTTGAATATACACGCCATCAGAGGTTGTGAAGCCAACTTTGTATCCTGCTGCTTTACAAATGTGGGCAGTAAGCCTGCTTGTAGTTGTTTTACCATTGGTTCCTGTAATGGCAATAATTGGTATTCTTCCATTTTCCCCTTTTGGGTAAAGCATTTCGATAACCGGCTCGGCTGCATTCCTGGCAATACCTTCAGACGGTTCCACATGCATGCGAAAACCGGGAGCTGCATTTACTTCAAGTACAGCGCCTCCATTTTCAGTTAAAGGTGTTTTTAAATCGGTTGCCATTATATCAATTCCGCAGATATCCAGTCCAATAATTTTTGCAATTCGCTCTGCCAAAAAAATATTTACCGGATGCACTTCATCAGTAACATCAGTAGATGTTCCCCCCGTCGATAAATTGGCGGTAGGCTTTACTAAAACCAATTCGTCTTTTGCAGGAATAGTTTCGAGGTCATACCCTTTCTCATCCAGCATTTTATAGGTAAAGTCATCAATTTTTATTTGAGTTAAAACTTTTTCATGTCCATATCCACGTCTTGGATCTCTGTTTGTTTCCTCTATGAGCCAATGAATAGTATGCTCTCCATCGCCTCTAACGGAGGCGGGTGTACGCAATGCTGCACATATAAATTTAAAGTTAACTACCAACACCCTGAAATCAAAACCCGTAATATATTTCTCACATATTACAGACCGTCCATATTTTCTTGCAGCTTCCAAAGCTCTTTCTGCCTGCTCATAAGTGGTAATGTTTGTTGTGGCGCCTTTGCCGTGGTTTCCATCGATAGGTTTTATTACAAAAGGATAACCGACCGCATCTATTGCCCGCTGCACCGTTTCATCGCTGTAAAGAATAATTCCTTTGGGCACCGGCACTTCCGCTGCACTCAACAAATTTTTTGTTTCTTCTTTATCACCGGCAATATCAACTGCAATGGTAGATGTGGTGCTTGCAATAGTAGCCCGTATTCTTTTTTGGTAAATACCATAACCAAGCTGCACAAGGCTTTGTTTGTTTAAACGTATATAAGGAATACCCCGTTTTATTGCTTCTTCAACTATACTTCCCGTTGATGGGCCTAACCTGGTATTTTCTCTTATTTCTCTCATTTCCTGCACCTCTTCTTCAAGATTATAAGGCGAATTATCAATTAAAGATTGCACTAATTTAAAAGCTGATTTTGCAGCATATAATCCGGCATCCTCTTCCATATAATCAAATACAACAAAATATTCCCCATGCTTTCCGGTTGCCCTTGTTCTTCCAAAACCCATATCCATACCGGCAAGTGTTTGAAGTTCCAGGGCAACATGTTCAATTACATGTCCCATCCAGGTTCCTTCTGCCACCCTCGATAAAAAACCTCCCGGAACACCTTCGCTGCAACGATGTTCATAAAGCGTTGGTAATAATTTTTCCAGCTTTTCTTTAAAGCCGTGCAGTTTATTCGTGGGCACATCTTCCATCTCTTCCAGGTCTATTTTCATTTGTATCAGCTTTGGCCTTCTAATGCTCCAGTAGTTTGGGCCACGTAATATTTTTATTTCTACAATCTTCATAAACCGGTTAATAAAATTTTAGATGATATTAAAAAATGTTCCCGACAAAAACAATGCGGTAAATTGTAAGTTAGTGATATTTCACAATCAAAAAATGCGATGACATGTACAATCTGTTTATTTCATTTGCGTTATTTTTGTAGCGGGTATTTATTTTGACAGTGCGTATTGAATACTAACCCGAATTTGATATTTAAAATTAAGACGCTACTGTTTGTATCAAAATTGAATGCATGCAAAATCCGCAAGGAAAACTTTTTGCCATAGGTGGAGCAGAAGATAAGGGCTCTGACCTTGAGAAAGGCGATATGGTTCGAAATAATCTTAATTTTTTTGAGCTTGGAATTCTTCGCCACATTGTTGAAGAAGCCGGTGGGCCAGACATAAGAATGGAAGTGATTACTACAGCTTCCATGATTCCTAACGAAGTAGGTGAAAATTATCTCAACGCTTTTGGAAAAATCGGGTGTACCAATATAGGCTTATTGCCTATCCGCAACCGTGCGGATGCAATGGAAAAAGAATATATTGAGCGTATAAAAAAGTGTAATGCAGTAATGTTTAGCGGTGGAAACCAATTAAGATTATCAGCAACATTTGGCGGAACAGAATTTTTAGAAATTGCCCTTAACCGTTATAGCGAAGAAAAGAATTTTGTTGTTGCAGGAACATCTGCAGGAGCAATGGCCATGAGCAATACGATGATTTATGAAGGCAATGCAACAACTGCCCATTTAAAAGGTGAAGTAAAAATAACTACGGGACTTGGGTTTATGGATGATGTAATTTTCGATAGTCATTTTGAAAAGAGGGGAAGATTTGGACGACTGGCCCAGGCAATTGCCAGCAATCCTTCTGCAGTAGGCATCGGTCTTGGAGAAGATACCGGTATGCTTATTAAAGAAGGTAATATTATGGAAGCAATAGGAAGCGGCCTGGTAATGATTATTGACGGGCATGATATAATGCATAGCAACATTGCTGATATTCCCGATGGAAATCCCATAAGCGTTGAGAATATTAAAGTGCATTTTTGTGAAAAAGGAAATGGCTTCTTACTTAAGGAAAGGAAATTTATTCCGGATATTAAAGAATATCATAATGAAGAAATTTTACTAACAGGAAAACTTAAGAAAGCCATTTAAATATTTATTAAACCGCTTTCAATAAATAATAATTCTTCTTCCCTTTTTGTACCAACAGGTATTTTTTATTTAGTAAAACATCTTCGTTTATTTTCGCATCAACATCAATTACTTTTTCCTTATTTAAAAAAACTCCGCCACCAGTAAGCATTTTACGTGCCTCACCTTTACTTGAAAAAATTTTAGTATCTGCCAATAATGAAATAAGATCAATGTTTTCATTCAATATTTTTCTTTCAACTTCAATTGAAGGAACTCCTTCCATAACCTGTAATAACTGGTCTTCGTTTAATTCTTTTAGCGTTTGCGCAGTATCGTTACTAAATAAAATTGAAGAAGCTTTTACTGCAAATTCATAGTCCTTCCTGGAATGCACAAGGCAGGTTAATTCTTCCGCAAGTTTTTTCTGAAGAATCCGCATGTGTTCGTTACCGTTATGTTGCTGAACAAGTTCATCAATTTCTTCTTTTGAAAGAAAAGTAAAAATTTTAATAAACCTTTCTGCATCAGCGTCGCCAGTGTTTAACCAAAACTGGTAAAAGCTGTAAGGTGAAGTTTTATCAGGACTTAGCCATACATTTCCTTTTTCCGTTTTGCCAAATTTGCCACCGTCCGATTTTGTTAATAAAGGGCAAGTGAAAGCAAATGCTTCCCCGCCGCTTTTTCGTCTTATTAATTCAGTTCCTGTAACAATATTCCCCCATTGATCGCTTCCCCCAAATTGAAATTTGCAATTCTTATTTTTATTCAGCCAGTAAAAATCATAACCTTGTACCAACTGGTAAGTAAATTCAGTAAAACTCATTCCATTTTCGCCTTCCAGTCTTTTGCGAACACTATCTTTTGCCATCATATAATTTATGGAAATGTGTTTGCCGACATCTCTTATAAAATCAAGAAAAGTTATTTCTTTAAACCAATCATAATTATTCACCATTTCGGCTGCATTCTCTTTTTCAGAATTAAAGTCAAGAAACTTTTCCAATTGTTTTTTTACCGATTCCAGGTTATAATTTAAAAGCTCCGTACTTAATAAATTACGCTCTTCACTTTTCCCTGAAGGATCTCCCACCATGCCGGTAGCGCCGCCAACCAATGCAATAGGTTTATGTCCAAATTTTTGCAAATGCATCAGCACAATTATTGGGATAAGGCTACCAATATGTAAGCTGTCGGCAGTAGGATCGAAACCAACATAACCTGCTGTGGATTCTTTGCTGAGTTGTTCCTCAGTACCCGGTATAATGTCCTGAATTAGTCCACGCCATTTCAATTCTTCAATTAAATTCTTCATACTTTTTTCAAAAATTACATTTTATAAACCCTCAAAAATAACTCACAAATAAATACCCGATCATTTGAATTTGAATAACAAAGATCTCTGTTTACCATTTTGATAAAGCCAAAAAACAATCCGCAACGTCAAATTGCCAAAGTTTCTGTTCTACATGACCTTTCCATTACATAAGTTTTACTTAATTTTAATGCTTGTTAGCCTGTAAGAGGTACAATATAAACCGCTAATATTCGTTTAAGATTACCCGAATACCCACTGAAACTATCTATTAAATTGATCATTCCCCCAATATGAGACTTTCCAGATTTACCAAATTGATTTGCTTCCTGATATTGCCTTGTTGCGGGTTTACACAATTTAGAAAGTATTCCAATGAATTTTTAAATATAGGAGCAGGTGCACGGGGGTTGGGAATGGGCGCATCTACATCTGCATCAGTTAATGATGGCACCGCAGGATATTGGAATCCCGCAGGTCTTACCGGCGTTAAAGATAATCCATCAGTAAACCTGATGCACGCCAGTTACTTTGACAATATAGGCAAATACGATTATGGAAGTGTTGCAATTCCGGTCGACAACAATAAAAGAACGCTCGGGCTTTCTATCCTGCGATTTGCAGTAGATGATATTCCGAATACGTTATTTCTTGTAGAACCTGATGGAAGCATCAATTACGGAAACATAACCACCTTTTCTTCGGCAGATTATGCTTTCTTATTTTCCTTTGCCGAAAAAATTAAAGATGATGATAATTTGAAGATGAGCTTTGGCGCAAATGCTAAAATAATTTATCGCAAAGTTGGACACTTCGCTACCGCGTGGGGTTTTGGTTTCGACGCCGGATTTAAAATGGAAAAGAACCGATGGTCATTGGGAATAGTTGCAAAAGATATAACCACTACATTCAATGCCTGGTCGTTCCATTTTACCGAAAAAGAACAAGAAGTTTT
>CBIGQT010000183.1:0-6230 GCA_966191655.1 uncultured Ginsengibacter sp. | reverse complement strand
TTCCATGTATATTAGTAAATATATCACCGAGATAGTTTTCCAGTATATGGATACCGGAATTATTAAGACTTATAGTTCCATTCAATTGGTTACTGCTTGAATCGCCTGGCATATAAGCAAAGTCTCCTAAGAAGTTATATAGATTATTATCTGAACCTACATGAACCTTTACTTCTCCTGAACCGGAAATATATTCACCCCTGGTTGATAATAATCCTACAGAATCACCTTCAAATTGAAATTGTTCGGTTTTCGTATCAAAGTTCACAGCAAGTTTTCCAAACGGATCATTTATACGAATGTCTCCACTCATTAAACCATTTATTTTAGGCGTTTTAAAAAATAAAGGCGCAAAATCTGCCACATTTATTTTTTTCATTCCTACTAAAATATCATTAGTCGAATCATTAGCCGATGGTTCTGTTGATACATTAATTTCCTGTCCCTCCTGGCTAAATTTAATATTATTTATCAGCAAATTATTTTTGTCAAGTTCAAGCAAACCGCCTTCACCAATCGTCCATTTCTTTTCGTTTATTGTAAAGTCTGAAGAATTAAATAAAAGCTTAAAGCCATTTGAATTTGTGAGTACCGTGGCAGAAATGTTGGCAGCATTTAATGTTTTGTTTGCCGAAGTGTTTATTGTCAGATCCGATATATCATTATGTGCAATGACGCTTATTTTGGTTGCCGGAGCATGAAGGCTGTCATTTATTATTACATCGTCAATATCGCCACTAAACGCAAGCGTATCCTGGTTTCCAAGCCCTGTAAAATGTATATTATTAAAGCTGATATTGCTAAAATTAAACTGTGGCACTTCCGCTTGTATATTCAAAGTATTTTCTGCCACATTAATATTTCCCATAAACGTAGAATTATCCAAACCGCTTATATTCTTATTTATTAAGGCAACGTAGTCACTTACATTTTTTGTTTTAACCAAGAAAGTAAAATCCTGGTTTTCTGTTGTTGTCTGCGGCTTATTTATATAAGCCGGGTAATATTTATTAAGAAACAATTGAAAGGCATCAGGCAATTCAAGGATTTTAAAATTTCCGGCCAGATTAACTTCCAGTTCATTTGTTTGCAGCGTTAAATATTTTTTCCCATTTTCAACAGTAGAGTTAATCGCAAGAGAATCGAATGATAAATGTTGATCTTCATCCAGCAAAATAGCATTATATATTTTTGCAGATCCTAAGAAATTATCAATATTGCTTCCCGTAAAAGCAAGATTAAAATTCCCGGTTAACGAAATACTATCGTTGGTAAAACCAAGGTTTTTGAGATTCAGACGTCCTACGCTTGCATTCAAATTAAACTCAGGATCTGACTTGCTGAAATTTATTGAACCGGACAGGGTATCAATTTTTATATTGGGATCATCAATGCTCGCGGTTCCCGAAAATAGTTTCTTTATGAAAGTTCCATGTGTAATTATATTCGAGTAGGCATATCCGTTAAAATTTACGCTGCGTATATTTCCATCCACTCTCAGATCGACATCATTTGCGCTAAATCCCCTGCCATTTATTTTTCCATTAAACGCTATATCACCAATCTTGCTGTTCATAATAAATTTTCCCAATTGAAAATTACCCGTAGAAACGGTTCCATTGTAAATGGCCTTTCCTTTTTCAGGAACCTTCATCTGTAAATCTGTTTGCAAAGTTCCGATGTCAGTGGTGAGTGTTCCATAAGTTACAAAGTCGCGGATAAAACCCGTATAGCTCCCAACAAATTTAATATTTCCAAACGCACTTAAATTTGGATTGGTAATAGGTTTAAGCGCCGGGATAAGCCGTGCCAGCTCGTTATAGTTTGTTCGCATGTCCCTCGATCTGAAATCAATAAATGTTTCGTCTATATCCGGAAGCCCACGCAAATTTATTTCGCCATCAAAATAATTATTGGCGCCTGCCTTAATAATTATTTTTTTAGCTGATAAATTATCTATTGTTCCTTTTGCAGTTCCGTTCAATAAAAAATCTTCTTTCCAGGTTGAGGCTTCCGGCGCAAAAAAGGCAAGATCATCACTGCTCAATTCACTGTTTTGAAAATGACCTTCTACAGTTACTGCATGTATAAAATTTCCCATGTCATGATTGAAATTTTTATACCGCATGGAATAATAATCAGTGAGATGGCTTCTGTTAGTAATAAGATCGAGCTTATTAAACTCCATTATCGTTGGCGTAAACTTAAAATCTGTCGACAATTTTTTTATAACAAGATCACTTCTATCTTTAGCTGAAAGCTCCACATTTGCTGTTAAGGTATCCTTAATGAAATTGAGATTTCTTAAAGTTCCATTAATATTAGAAATTATAACGTGCTGATCATCGAACTTGTCAGTGTATATCGGCCTTTCTGTTTGATGTTCAATGGCAAGGCCACCGTTAGTAATTTGAATTTTATTAACAGATAATCGCCATCCCTCAGTATTCCATCGAAGAGCATTTGTGTCCGCCGGGAAAGTTGGCAAAGAGGAAACCGTGGTTGAATCATTGGGCTCATTACCATCATAATCGTATTGACTATAAAGCGGGTGATCAATAACAACGGAACTTAAATGAATAATATTTTTATCTAAGTCAAAAATATCGGATTTTAGATAAAGGCTTCTGCAAGATACCAGCATATAAGTTCCTACCCATTTATCCTGCTGCCATATTTTAAAATTACGCAGTTCTATTTGTTGCAGGTTTAATTGAAGCGTGCTTGGGGTGGTGTCTTTTTTCTTTGGAGAACCCGAAAAATAATCTACTAAAAACTGGTAGTTCCAAACAGAATCTTTTCGGTTTAAATTTATAACGGCATCGTCAAGGCCAACGTATTTAAGCGTGATATTATCTTTAAAGAAAAACCAATCGGTAATGCTCAATTTCACATCACCTGCATAAAGCAATGTATCATGATTGTGATCAAGCACTAATGTTTTTTCCAAAAGCATTTTATCGAAAAGTTCAAAGTCCACATGCTTAATAGAAACCGTCGTGTTAAGATCTTTGGAAAGGCGATGCGTTACCTTGCTTACAATATAATTCTGAAAAGAGTTAGTATGTATTAAAACCCAAAGCAAAAGCACAAGTGCAAAAAATACAAAAAGAATTCTACGAAATATTTTAATTGCTTTTTTCAGAGAAAAGGAATTGAGTGGTAAAAATAATCAAACCACCGCTATAGACAAATGAATAGTAAGTTAAAGATTAAGGAGTTTGTAAATAATTTTCAGATCCTCTCAAAAAAATTAAACTAATATCCCGCAACAGCATCATCGCCCCTGCTGTCGCCAACCGCAACGATTGATCCATCCTGCTTTATCATAATTACTTCTGTTCTTCCTATTGCACCTCTTACAGAAATTTTATATCCCATTTTTTCTAACGCTGCAATCACATTTTTATCAAAGCCTTTTTCAACATCTATCACATCGGGTAACCATTGGTGATGGAATTTAGGTTTATTAACTGCGTCTTCGGGAGTCATTTTAAAATCAATAATGTCAACAAGAGTTTGGTAAACACTTGTGGGAATAGTAGTGCCACCGGGAGTTCCCACTACTATAAATGGTTTATTATTTTTGAGAACAATCGTTGGCGTCATACTGCTTAACATTCTTTTTCCGGGAGCAATTGCATTGGCTTCTGCGCCAACAGCGCCGTACATATTAGCAACTCCTGGTTTCACACTAAAATCATCCATTTCATTATTTAATAAAAACCCTGCGCCTGCTACAACCGTTCTGCTTCCATAACCTCCATTTAAAGTTGTAGTAACAGAAACCGCGTTGCCATCGTTATCCAAAACATCAAAATGAGTGGTCTCTTCTTTTTCAATATCAATCATTCCTTCTTTTATATCATTACTGTTTCCGGCGCGGCCAGGTTCGTAATCACTCATTCTTTTTTTAAGATAACTATCGCTTACTAAAGTGGTAACAGGAACTTTTACAAAATCAGGATCGCCCATATACTTTGCCCTGTCTGCAAACGAACGACGCTCAGCTTCTACCATCAACTGAACCGATTCAGGAGTTTCAAATTTCATACTGCCAATATTTTTATAGCCGCTCATTTTTAAACATTGTTCAATAATAATGCCTCCGCTGCTGGGCAAAGGCATTGTCACAATTGTATTTCCTTTATAGTTGAAAACTAACGGCCCTCTCGTTTTTGCTTCATAGTTTTTTAGATCATCTTCGGTGAGGATACCATTTCCTCTTTTCATTTCATCTGCAATAAGCCTGGCAGTTTCACCTTCATAAAATCCTTTAGCGCCATGATCTCTTATCCTTTTCAAAGTAGCAGCAAGATCTTTTTGTATTAGTGTATCTCCTGTTTTCCATTCCATGCTTTTTACAAAAACCGGAACAGTTGAATTATATTTTATGAATTCGTTTTTTGTTGAATTAAAACTTTCTGCCTGGCTTTCGGAAATTGCAAAACCGTTTTCAGCAAGATCAATAGCAGGTTGTATTAATTTCTTAAAAGGAAGCCTGGCATATTTCATGGCAGCAAATATTCCTGCAACAGAACCGGGAACGCCTGAAGCAAGATGACCATCCTGGGATAAATTCATTTGTGCGTTACCGTTAGCATCAAGATACATGTCTTTTGAAGCCGCAGCCGGAGCCGTTTCTCTAAAGTCAATTGAAACATTTTTGCCATTTTTCAAATGAATAACCATAAAGCCTCCTCCACCTATATTTCCTGCGCCAGGATAGACAACTGCTAAAGCGAGTTGCGTTGCAATTGCCGCATCAATAGCATTCCCCCCGGCTTTTAGAATGTTTACTCCAACCTGGCTTGCTAATGCATGGGCAGAAACTACAGCACCGTTTTTACAAACCTGGGTTTTAACGGTTTCATATTTATAAGGATTTATTTTTGTTTGGCCATTAATAAGCTGTGCAGAACAAACAAAAAATACAAATGCAGAAATCAGTATTGTTTTCATGAATAAAATTTATCGAATATAGTTTTTTAGAATCGAAACTATTTCAGTTTCATTATCATTACTGTCATTTTTATTTGAATGGAAGCATTCCAAAATTACATTCCCTTATTTTCGTAGAATAATTTTACAATATGCGAAAGATTCTTTTTTTCATTTTCACTTTTCATTTTTCACTTTTCACTTTTGCCCAATCACCCGAAACCTATACTTCTTCCGATATTTTTCAACAATTAAAAAAATTAAATGTTCTTGCTTCCGTATTGTATGTAGCTGCACATCCTGACGACGAAAACAATGCATTGCTTCCATATTTTGCTAAAGAAAAATTATACCGCACTGCTTATTTAAGCTTAACGCGTGGCGATGGCGGACAAAATTTGATTGGTGACGAGCAAGGCATTGAACTGGGGATGATAAGAACTGAAGAATTATTAGCCGCAAGAAAAGTTGACGGAGCAGAACAATATTTTACAAGAGCTTATGAATTTGGATTCAGCAAAAACGCCGCAGAAGCTTTACGCATTTGGGATAAAGAAAAAATATTAAGCGATGTTGTTTGGGTTATCAGAAAATATCAACCCGATATAATTATTAAAAGATTTCCACCAGATAAGCGTGCAGGACATGGCCATCATGCTGCTTCATCCATATTGGCACAAGAAGCATTTACAGCAGCTGCCGACCCAACTAAATTTCCCGAACAATTTAAGTATGGCGTAAAACCCTGGCAGGCAAAAAGAATTCTATGGAACACTTATAACTTCGGTGGCAACAATACAACCAGTGAAGATCAAATAAAAATTGATATTGGAGGATACAATCCTTTAATTGGAAAAAGTTATGGAGAGTTGGGCGGCGAAGCAAGAACCATGCACAAAAGCCAGGGTGAAGGAAGGCCAAGAAGAAGAGGTGAAAATTATGAATACTTTACTACAACAGGAGGTGATACGCCAAAGAATGATTTAATGGATGGAATAGTTACTGATTGGAAAAGAATCCCCGGTGGTGAAGCAATTGAAACGATGATAAATGCTATCATCAGCAGTTATAGTATTGCTCAGCCTGATTTGTCTGTTCCTGCTTTGGTAAAACTGTACCAGGCAATTAAAGCATTACCTGAAGGCAACTGGCGAAATAAAAAGCTTGATGAAGTGCAACAAATAATTATAGAATGCAGCGGCTTATACGCGGAGGCAACATCGTCGCAATCGCAGGTGGTACAGGGTGGAAATTTAAGCATCAATTTTAATTTGATTGAAAGAGAAAAT
>CBIGQT010000182.1:0-6233 GCA_966191655.1 uncultured Ginsengibacter sp. | reverse complement strand
TAATTTTAAGCTTCCAGCAGAACGTACAAAGCCCTGGGGAACAGCACACGCGGTGCTATGCGCTAAAAATGCAATTCACGAGCCATTTGCCGTTATTAATGCTGACGATTTTTATGGCAGAGATGCTTTTGAAAAAGCGGCTAAATTTTTAAACGGGGAAGTATCTTCTGAAACCTGGTGCATCATTGGATACCAGCTTTCAAAAACACTTTCTGAAAATGGTACCGTTAGTCGGGGCGTTTGCCAGGTTGATGAAAATGGAAATTTAATCGGGATTGCGGAGCGTGTAAAAATTTATCCTGAAGGAAATAAAATTGTTTATGAGGAGAATGATACAAAAACCATGTTGCCGGCTGATACTCCTGTAAGCATGAATTTCTGGTGCTTTCATCAAAACGCATTTGACTATATTCAAAAATTATTTCAAAAATTTTTACAGGAAAATGGCGATAGTCCTAAAGCGGAGTTTTTTATTCCGATAGTAGGAGATGCTTTTATTAAGGATGTTAAAGGAAAAATTAAAGTAATTCCAACGTCGTCACAATGGTTTGGAGTAACCTACAAAGAAGATGCGCCGGCTGTGAAACAAAGTATTGAAGAACTGGTAAAAAAAGGCGTCTACCCACAAACGTTATGGACTTGAAAATAACAATGGAGAAGGGTATAGCATCGTATATCCCACATCGCCACAAAATATTACCAGCCTAATTCCCCTTAATCATGTACACATACTCTTCCAGCTTTTGAATTTGCTGTTCGCGGCTGAGTTTCTTTAAAGAATTTATTTTGGGAAGTTTAATTGAATCATCGCCGCTTTCCTTAAGTGCCTCATAAATATTTTTGGATTTAACTGCGAACACCACACCATCAGCGTTAGTTTCTTTGCTACTGATGATGCCAATAATATCTCCGTTTTTATTAACAACGGGTCCGCCACTATTGCCCGGATTAACTGAAATACTTATTTGGTACGAAGTAGTATCTCCATAGTAGCCTGACTTTGCGCTTAGGTATCCTTCTCCATAAACAACTTCTTCCCTTGGATAGCCTAAAGTGAAAATATGTTCACCAAGTTCCGACGGAGTTTTTGAAAACGTATAGGGAAGGTCTGAAATCTTTTTAAAAGAGGTATCAGAAATTTTTAAAATTGCAATATCAGAAGTTTTATCAGAATAAATCGCTTTGGCAAAATATTGTTCTCCCTTTTTATTTTGAACAATAATATTTTTTGCATTATCAACTACGTGTGCGTTTGTCATGATATAACCATTACCATCAACCAAAAAACCGGTAGCCCTGAAGTTAGCTTCAAAATTAGGTTTTACAGAAGCAGCTACACGTGCAGAAGCAACATTCAATTGGGTTTCAATTTGATTAAGCCTGTTTACAACCTGGTTTAATTTATGATCTACAAGTGGTGTGATGGCTGCTGCTTTTTTAGTTTCAGAATACATGGAAACTATAGTTGCCGTAGATATAGAAACAATACCTGCAATACAGGCAGCAACAGCAATAGTACGGCGGTATTTATTCCATAAATAAATAATTTTTGCTTTGCCCCTTGCTTCTCTTCGCGAAATAATTCCTTCATTGGTTAATTTATTTTCAACCTCATTTAGGTTGTGCCTGTAAGCCTTTCTATCGCTCATCTTTTCTAGCTCTCCTAAGAAGAAATTATGTTCTGCAGCCAACTGGTCTATATCAGGGTTATTCTTTCTTAATTCCTCGAAGAAAGTAATTTCGCTGGCCGACATTTCGCCATTCCTGTATCTTTCAATTGCGTCTAAAAGTAAAGTGTCATCCATAGTTTAATATTTTAATTTCCATTTTTGTATTGAGCGAAAAAGAGTTTTTTTAATCGCATCAAACATTTATATTTCTGTGTTTTCGCATTGTCGGCATTGGTATATCCAAATGTTTCAGCAATCTCGGGCATCGATTTTTTTTGAATGTAGTAAGCTTCCAAAATGCTTTTACAAGGTTCGCCTATTTTTAGCAATGCGGTTTCCATTAAATTAAAATCATTATCCTGCTTTTCATGAACATCCAACTCGTCTTCCACGGGTATCGTTTCATCAAGCAGTTCAAATGCAGGATAATACCTGCTTTGCTGTTGAAGTTTTTTTAGCCAAAGCCGCCTGCATACAGAATATAAATATGTTTTAATCTGGCAGCTTAAAATAAAAGACTTCAGTTTTGCATTCTCATAAAGAACTATCATTGCCTCCTGGAATATATCTCTCGCATCTTCGGGATAGCCATTATTTTTAACTATAAATGCTTGTATAGTAGTATAATTTTCCCTGTAAATTGTTTCAATAGCATTCGTCTCGTTGGTTGCAAGACCTTCTAATAATGCCTTCTCTTTTTCATATATATTCACCCGGACTGTAATTAATACTTATAATGTGGAAAAGTAACCCAAAAAATAACCCAAAAAAATTTTTTTACCGAAGGGTTACTTTTTTGAAAAAATGGTATAAACCTAAAATAATTATAAAATCTAAACTAAATTAAAAATGAAAAAATTACTGGTTATCGCTTGTACATCTGCTTTATTAGCAGCGTGTGGTGGTTCATCAACTACAGAAACTTCTACAACAGATTCTACAACAGTTATTAAAGATTCTACAATGGCTCCTATGGCAGCTGACACAACTTCAACGATGTCTGCAGATACCACTAAGATGGCTGCTGACACTACAAAAAAATAATTTAGATATTATAATGCTAAAATGTTTTTATTTGGCAAGCAATCTAAAAGCCGTTTCTGAAAAGAAGCGGTTTTTTTTTTTATTAATTATCCCCTTTGAATTCTGAAGTATCTTTTAAGAAAATCGTCGTAAGTTTTTCTTTAAAAAAAAATTGATTGGAAAATTCATTTGACATCCTTATTTTTGACAAATCAAACAATGATCACTACAAAAGCATATACCTTTTTTTATTTTAGCTACTATTTTAGAAATAGTCCGGGAGGCTTTTGTTAAAACTTAATTTAAAAAAGATAACATAGAGAATCCCGGCCAAAAGCCGGGATTCTTGTTTAAGGCAATGAGCAAAAAAATATCTATACAAGGTTTCGAGGGCAGCTTTCACCAGGTGGCTGCACGCCAGTTCTTTGGCAATGATGTTGAAATACTTTGCTGTTCAACTTTTCGGGAGGTAGTAAAAATTGCCTCAAATAAAAATGAAAGCGACGGAGGCATAATGGCAATTGAAAATTCTCTTGCAGGAAGTATTTTGCCCAATTATAATTTGTTACAGAAAAGTCATTTAAAAATTGTTGGTGAAGTATATCTTAAAATAAGCCAAAATCTTTTAATAAACCCGGGTATAAAACTGGAAGACATTCGCGAAGTACATTCTCATCCAATGGCCTTGCTTCAATGTATGGATTACCTGGAGAAATATACCTGGAAATTAATCGAAACAGAAGATACCGCGTTAAGTGCCAAACACATTCATCAACATAGAAGTAAACATATTGCGGCAATTGCAAGTAAACTGGCTGCTGAATTATATCATCTTGAAGTTCTTGCTCCGAACATTCATACACTAAAAAATAATTATACAAGGTTCCTGGTCTTAGAACGGCCTGAATCTGCCATTGAAGTTGAAAATGCTGATAAAGCATCTGTAAATTTTCAAACCGATCATTCCAAAGGAAGCCTGGCAAAAGTGCTTTCTAAAATTGCTGAAGGAGATATTAATCTTAGTAAGCTTCAGTCTTTCCCTATTCCGGGAAGCGATTGGAGATATTCCTTTCATGCAGATCTTGAATTTCAAACTTTAGATCAATTTAATAAAGTAATAAAAGATATACAACCTATAACCGAAGCATTGAGGATATATGGCGTATATAAAAAAGGTAAATAATGGAGGTATCAAAAAGACTGGAAGGTGTTGGTGAATATTATTTTTCTCAAAAGTTGAGAGAGATAGATGGTATGAATAAGGCTGGCAAAAATGTAATAAACCTGGGAATCGGAAGTCCTGATTTGCCGCCACATCCGGATGTAATAAAAACCCTGCAGGACGAAGCTGCTAAACCTAACACCCATGCCTACCAGAATTATAAGGGAAGCCCGGTTTTTCGCAATGCAATTTCTAAATGGTATAAAAAATGGTACGACGTTGACTTAAATGCTGAGACTGAAATATTGCCACTTATCGGAAGCAAGGAAGGTATTATGCATATCTGCATGACGTATATAAATGAGGGAGATGTTGTATTAATTCCCGATCCTGGTTACCCTACTTATAAAAGCGCTGCTACAATTGCAGGAGCTAACGTTGTTGCCTACACGCTAAAAGAAGAAAATAACTGGTTTCCTGATTTTGACGCAATTGAAAGGGAGGTTTTAAGCTTCTCCCCTTCGGGGAGGTTAGGTGGGGCTTTGATGTTTGTAAACTATCCGCAAATGCCGACAGGCCAGTTACCCACAAAAGAGTTATTTGAAAAATTAATTGCTTTTGCACAAAAACATAATATACTTCTTGTACATGATAATCCGTATAGTTTTATTTTAAATAAAACTCCGATGAGTTTACTAGGTATTAAAGGAGCCAAAGATGTGGCAATAGAATTAAACTCCTTTAGTAAAAGTCATAATATGGCCGGATGGAGAGTGGGAATGTTATCAGGAAAAAAAGAAAGAATTGATGAAATACTTCGCTTTAAAAGTAATATGGACAGCGGAATGTTTCTTCCTGTACAACTTGCTGCGGCAAAGGCTTTAGAGCTTGAGCAGGATTGGTATGATTCTCTAAATACTATTTATGCAAAACGAAGAGAAAAGGTTTTTGAATTGTTGCAATTACTTCAATGCAGCTTTGATAAAAACCAGGCAGGTATGTTTGTGTGGGCTTCAATTCCTTCAATTTATAAAGATGGTTTTGAGTTAAGCGATGCTGTTTTGCAAAAATCAAATGTGTTCATAACCCCCGGTGGAATTTTTGGTAAGGCAGGAAACAAATATATAAGAGTGAGTTTATGCACGACAGTAGAAAAACTTAATGAAGCTATTGATAGAATTAAAACGAAGAATTAAATGTTTAATAACGTAACAATAGTTGGGGTTGGTTTAATAAGTGGTTCCTTTGCGTTGGCTTTAAAGGATAAAGGTTATGCAAAAAGAATTATTGGTGTCAGCAGAACTAAAGCGAGCGCCGATAAAGCAAAAGAGCTGGGAATAATAGATGAAGCATTACCATTGGACGAAGCAGTAAAACAAAGTGATTTTATTTATGTGGCTATTCCTGTAGATGCTACAATACCTGTTATAAAACAAATAATGGATATTGTAACAGATAAACAAATTGTGGCAGATGCAGGTTCAACCAAATTTGCATTGAGTGAAGCATTGGTCAATCATCCTATGCGTAGACGCTTTGTGGCTACGCATCCTATGTGGGGCACTGAATATAGTGGCCCGGAAGCCGCTGTGAGAGGAGCTTTCATTGGAAGGTCGTGTGTTATATGTGAGAAAGAAAAAAGTGATGAAGATGCCGTTAGTATTGTTGAAAATATTTATAAAGAATTGGGCATGCACATAGCTTATATGGATGCTGAACATCATGATATACATGCAGCGTATGTAAGTCACATATCTCACATTACGTCTTTTGCACTTGCCAATACAGTGTTGGAAAAAGAAAAAGAGGATGATGCCATTTTTGAATTATCAGGAGGTGGTTTTGAAAGCACCGTTCGTTTGGCCAAAAGCAGCCCGGCCATGTGGGCTCCCATATTTATGCAAAACAGGGAAAATGTTTTAGATGTTTTAAATGAACATATTTCTCAATTGAGAAAATTTAAAAGTTGTCTTGAAAAAGAAAATTATGAATACCTAATTGAGTTAATGGAAAACGCGAATAGAATAACAAGGATTATAAAATGATTTTTAGGGAAGCAAATATTAATGATATAAAACAAATTCAAAGAGTACGACATTCCGTAAAAGAAAATTCTCTTCCTGATCCTGCTTTGGTTTCTGATGAAGATGTCAAAGATTTTGTTTCGAATAAGGGTAAAGATTGGGTTTGTGAATTTGAAAATGATATTGTTGGTTTTGCGATAGCAGATTTAAAAGAAAATAATATCTGGGCTTTATTTGTACAACCGGAATTTGAAAAAAGGGAATTGGTAGAAAGTTGCATACAATAATGCTTGATTGGTATTTTAATCAAACAGGACAAAGTGTTTGGCTTGGAACTGCACCCAACACAAGTGC
>CBIGQT010000181.1:0-6242 GCA_966191655.1 uncultured Ginsengibacter sp. | reverse complement strand
TTTTGAAATTTCTTAACCGTTCATATTTTTCATCCAATTCAAAAGAAAGTTCTTTCTCATCTCTTTTTTCATAAAGATCATCTATTACACTAAGATGAAATTTTGAGAGTCTTAACTTATTGTCTTTGCCGTGGCCAACCTTAAAAAGAAGAGAATATTTATTTATCCATTCATCCGGCAGGATACCTAGAGACCCGTCATTTAGTTGTACAAAAGATTGTTTATTTGCTAACGCCTTTTTAATTTCTGAAATACCAATTCGTTGCTCTCCAAAAGAGAGTTCAACTTTTGCATCGAACCAATCAAGACCACTGCTTAAATGAATTTGTGTAGAGGGTTTTGCGGTATTAAAACGGAAATTTTTTAATGCATTAAATCCAAATACAGGGATTTTCATTTCTTTCATAGCATCCCCAAAAAGAAAGAACCAATTATTTTTAAGCACATCATTACCTTTTAAGACTAAGCTTCCATTTTCCTTAGCCGCAAACTGAGAATGTAGCCCGGATAGTTTATTATGAAAATTCTGTTCAGCTTCATTATTGCGGCGTACCATTAGCACTTTATCCTCTTCAGGAACAATAATGATTTCTTTATCCTCAGGTTTCACATTAAAGCCTTTGTAACAATAAACTGGTTGAAATAAAAGATAATCCCCCCTTTCTATCAGCATCAGACTTATTTCAGGATCCCCATCTTTAATCTCTTTTACCAATGACTTATCAAACGTTACTTTGTATTCCTTTGTGAGAGGCATTATTACTTCTCTTAAAAAAGAGGGCCATTCTTTTTTAGGTATATAAAGTGCCTTTTTGAACTTTTTAGCAATTAATGCATCTTCCATTTTTTTCCACAGAAATATTTCTTCATCGTACAAGAACAATAAAAAGTTATCCCATTGGTTATCTGTCGTTTTTAGCAATTCATTGTTGATAATGACGGTGCTTTCCAAAACATAATCGTCGTTTTTGATTGTAACATCAAATTGAATAGAAGGATGAATAGGTGAAGTAATGACAGTTTGTAGATTCTCTGTTTTAAATTTTTTTCCGGCAGGTAAATACAAAGTAATGCTCGTTTCCTGAAATATCTTTTTAAGCTTAGGGTGAATATATTCAGTGATTAACAGTTTAGTTTCTTCCGGAAGTTCCTCGTCTTCCTGCTGAACAATATTTTCCCAAAAGCCACTAAAAGGTGAATTGCGGTTTAAATATCTGTTTATTTCTGTCTGCTGTAATTTTCGGGCTTGCTGTATTAATGGTCTGTCGCGTTCAGAAAATGTTTCTGTATTAATGAATTTACTCAGATCCAACTTTTCAACATGACCGACAAATTTTTTTTCTTCTTCATCATAATCACCCTGTACAGTGTCAATAGAAAAAAAAGGGAATTTTTTTTGATTTGCGTTAAAGACAATTGCTGCTCTTTTTTGCTTTAAAGCTACAGCGGTTGCTATCTCTGGCGATTCTGCAATGGCTAGAAATGGCTTTGAATTATTTGCTATTATCGGAATTATTTTTTTAATAGATGGATCAAGGACTTTTAAAAAGGGCTTTCCCTCTTTATAAATGAATTCAAATTTCCCGGATAGTTCTTCATTTAAGCTATACCCATATAATTCCAATAATTTATTTTTTTCTTTATCCCAATTTCGAATGGTGTCAAAATAGTGAGGACCATAAGCATTTAATAAATGAAGAAATAAAGAAATTTTATGTTTACACAAAGAATGAAGGACTTCGTCACACGAACAGGATGTGTCAAAATTCCTTTCTTCATTTTTTTGGATAATTAAGAAAATTTTTTCTTCTTCAATATCAAGGCGTGCTTCTACTTTTTCATTTTTTGCATCAACAATATTTATTTTATTTGTTCTAAGGATTTCTTCTCCCGCATCATAATTATCCTGGCCAGCCAGCATTCTGATGGTCTTCAGGTCAATAAACTTCATCTTAACAATAGTATGCCTCTGATCATATATTACGATGTTATCTGATGTAAGTAAATTTCTATCAATAAGATCTTGCAACTGAAATAAGGCCGCAGCCTCATGACGGCATATATCTCCTAAATTATAAGGACATGTACACCTTACAGAAAGGATTTTCGGATCGTCATACTTTTGAATACTTACCTTATAAAAAGTGGAGTAGCTATCGTCCTTAACACGAAAGGTGACTGAATGCATTAGCTCGTCTTGTTCGACAAGTTCAACATAACCGGAAGAGTGAATTTTTTTCCCCCTGCGAATTACTTCATCAGTTCCGGAATTATAAACATATTTGATTAAATGAGGTAGGGCCAAGATATCTTCTGTTTACAATTTCGCAGATATTGCTGCTGTTTACAGTTAAAAAAGGACAATTTGCAAAAGTATGAAAAATAAGTGGGTTGTGAATTTGAATAAAGTAATTTTTATAAAATTTAGTTTATGTAATTATTTACCCCAATACCAATCTTCCTGATTCATAAAGAATAAGCGCATTTGCGTTATCTATTGTCAGACAATAGCGAATATCATTTTCTAATCCAAAACCCATCAGTCTTTGATAATGCGAAGCATTTTTTTCTTTTAGAAAGTCAAAAAGATTTTTTTTAGCCTCATTGTATAGGCTTTCTGCAATCTGGCTGGCATCACAGTTTTTTTGAAAATTATTTTTTATCCTGCTGATTACAGCGCCTGCAAACAAAGTATCTTCAATATTAATCCTGTCTTTCCAGGCTGCGCAGGCAAGAATAACATTTTTGTTTTGCTTTGCTAAATAATCACAAACCGAGGAAAGATTACAAAATGAACCTGTAATAATTGCGGGGGCGCCATCAGACAATGCCATGTGTAGTAACCTGGTTCCATTTGTTGTTGTGAGAACAAGTGTTTTTCCTTTAATGAAATCAGGCTTGTATTGAAAGGGAGTATTTCCGTATTTTAACCCTTCTGCAATTTTTCCATCTCTTTCTCCCGCTGTGATTACATCCATTTGTTTTCCGAGTTTGATACATTCGGCAACACTATCCACAGGAATGACACTTTTTGCCCCGTTATAAAGTGCGGTAGCAATCGTTGAGGTTGCCCTTAAAATGTCAATGATTATCACAATACTGCTACTTACATCGTATAAATGCAATAAAGCGGGCGATAGGCATGTGCTAAGAGTGGGAAGTCTTTTTTCCAATTTCATTTATTTTTATTGGCCGCATAAACGTCACTTACTCAAAGGGAATTTTAACCACTTTAGCAGTGAGTAGCTTATCTCTTATTTTTATATAAATTTGGGTATCAATTTTTGAATACGTTGTATCTACATATCCCATAGCTATTGACTTATTTAAAGAAGGCGATTGAGTGCCGCTGGTAATTCTTCCTATGGTTTTTCCTTCACTTTCTTTAATTTCATAATCCTGCCTAGGTATTCCTTTTTCAATCATTTCAAACCCCACAAGCTTTTTAGAAATCCCTTCCTTTTTTTGGTTTTCCAAAATTTCCCTGGCTACAAAGTCCTTGGTGAATTTTGTTATCCACCCAAGCCCCGCTTCCAAAGGCGATGTGGTGTCATCGATATCATTTCCATAGAGGCAGTATCCCATTTCCAGTCTCAAAGTATCTCTTGCCGCCAGCCCAATTGGCTTTAATCCCGCACGAGTTCCTTGTTCAAAAATCTTATCCCAAATAATATCAGCAGCTCCTTCTTTATTTTCAAAATAGATTTCGACGCCTCCTGCGCCGGTATACCCTGTAGCGCTTATTAAAACATTATCAATTCCGGCAAATTTTCCCTTTACAAAAGTGTAGTATTTCAAATTCATAATGTCAATTTCTGTAAGAGGCTGCAATATTTTAGTTGCATTAGGGCCTTGAATCGCCAATAAGCAGGTTTGGTCAGAGATATTATGGCATTCAATCCCTTCCTTATTGTTTTCCTGAATCCAGGACCAATCTTTTTCAATATTAGAAGCATTAACCACAAGCATGTACACCTTGTATTCTTCTATACAATAGACGATAAGATCATCAATTATTCCACCAGATTTATTTGTAAAACAACTATATTGAGCTTTTCCATTTGTTAGTTTCGAGGCATCATTGCTGGTAATCCTTTGGATGAGTTCAAGGGCGTTGTCTCCCTTCACAATAAATTCTCCCATGTGACTAACATCAAAAATTCCGGCGTTCTTCCTGACTGCCAGGTGTTCATCATTAATGCCAGTATAACTTATGGGCATATTATATCCCGCAAATTCAGCCATTTTTGCTCCGAACTCAATATGTTTTTTTGTAAATGGGGTATTCTTCATGATAATTTTTAAGGTGAGCAAATTTATAGGAAAATAAGATTACCCTTATTTAGATTTTAGAACCCCGGAAATTATTCAAAGAGAACAGAGACATTGCAATAGAAAATAAAGAGCCCCATGCATAACACATGAAGCCCTTTGCTTTCAACTTCAACCTTCAAAGATTTCGATTATATATGCATTACAAAATTGTATTCCTTACCGCGGCTATGAATGTACGCTTCAACTGAAGCTCCATTTTTTTCATCGAGCTTTTCGATTTTTTGTTCAAGTTTTTCTTTGGCTTTGTTTAATGAATCTTTTAACCTGTTATCTTCTTTTTCTCTTTCCCTTCTTAAGGAATCTAAAGAAGACTGTATTTTTTGCATTTGCATTTGTTTAGCATTACTTAATGAATCAATTTTATCATGTTGATTGTACCGGTAATTTTGATCTTGAGGAAGTGTACCGGAGGGATTTTCGTCTTCATCATATTCGGAATTCCAGTTTCTGCGGGTATCATTTTCTTTGTTTGCAGGTATTCCATCTAATGTATACAAACCGTCTTCCTTCATTATGTAGGTTTCCCCATATTTATAATAATAATCTTCGTCATTATCCCAATCGTACCAGTCATCATGATTCCACCATGGTCCTTCTATTCTTATCCTGTTATAACTCATATTTTTATTTATTTTGATACGGTGACCAACAGGAACATACACAATAACCTCTACACTTTGATTGCGGAATTTGTCTGTTGTATTAATTGAAATCGCCCTGTCAGTAAGTAATAATGAATCACTTTGTGAAATATTAAAATTAATGTGTGATGCCAGCCTGTCAGCATTTGTTCTCGTATCGCTGTTGCACATTTTTATAAGGCCAACCTGGAAACTATCAGTTGATGATTTTTCAACTTTAATTCTAACATTCCCAACGAAAACAGTATCATCTTCAAAATTGGCAAAAGGTTCAAACCGGAACCAGCTATTACTTCTATAATATCTTTTATTATTTAATGAATTTACCTCCAGGCTGGAAACACCGGGATTTGCTAAAGATATTTTTTCTTCATTTACAGAGCTGGTTCTTCTGAAATCATTACCTAATGAACCGATTAAGGAAACAAAACAAATGATGCCCAGAAACCATAATCCTAAAAATGAAAAGCGTATCATTCGATTCCGGCTTTTTATTCTGGCTATTCTCCGTATAATAAAAGTAATAACTCCCACAACCGGAACTCCTATAAAAAATATCAGTGTTCCCCAGGCAAGTACACTTTGCCAACCATCAGTAAGTACAAATGCTTTTAATGGAAATAATCCTATTGAAACAACAGCTATTGAAAATAAAGCGATAATAAGTGCAAACGCAATGCACCCCAAAATGAAATAAGCAAAAATCTTAAAAAGAGTAACTATAATATTTCCTAATGCACCACTGGTTCGTTTTGCTGCAAATTGCATATCCTGGCCCATTTGCCCGCTTTTTTCTCTTATTGTATTTCCTGCCTCCATACCTAATTTATTCACCCTTTCTTTTACTCCTTTCATTTCTTCCACTACGGAATTTTTAATAGAATTAAGATCCACTTTCTCTCCCTTCATTTCCAGCTTTTCTGATGTGGTAGTTGCCTCGGGTATTACAAGCCATAGTATCACATAAATTATAAATGTGCCGGGGCTAAAAGAGAAACTAAGAAAATTTGGAAAGGTGAGTGGTCCAATATGCCCCCATCTGAAAAAGAAAGAAATAAATGGAATTAAAAAGATCGCTCTTGGAAGCCATGGGTTAACATTAAAATAGCTGCCCATACCACTACATATACCACCAAGAATCTTTCCATCAGTTTGTTCATGGACGGCCATCATATTGAACTCATCGCCGCGTGGCGAGCGCATCTTCACTCCGAACCGGAGCATGAAAATAATCTGGGGAGCACACGCCGCTGGCGTGTCCGTTTC
>CBIGQT010000180.1:0-6271 GCA_966191655.1 uncultured Ginsengibacter sp. | reverse complement strand
CCAGACAGTGGGTTCGTATTCCTTTTGAGGGTTGCCTGTTCCCCCTTCGGGGGTTAGGGGGCTGTTCTTTGCTTTTTCATTTACCGCATAAAAAGCATTGTTGTATAAATTCAATAATACTCTTCCAATATCCTGTGGAATAATATTTATTTTACCAATGCCTTCATCAAAATCTGTTTTAAAGTCTGAGTTGAAAGATTTGTCTTTTGCACGCAGGTCACCGTTCTGCTTCTCCTTTCCTGCCGTTTCAACTTTCGGGTTTTTCTTATCTACTCTAAGGCAATTCAAGTTCCTTTCCTTCTTCAGCCATTTCCAACTCAATTTGTTTGTTATGATGCAATTGTAGTTTTTTAAATATATTGTTAAGCTGTTCATCGGTGTGAGAAGGATCGTGATGTGCTATTAAAATTTTTTTCACTTTGCACAATGAAGCAAATAGCAGAGCATCTTCTACACAGGAATGGCCCCATCCTTTTTTAGTTTGGTATTCTGCCTGGGTATATTGTCCGTCATGATATAATAGATCGGCATCTGAAGCGAGATCGAATCCGGATATCCACTTACAATCTTTTATAATGCCATTACGGCCAAGGGCTGGCTCATGATCGGGAATGTAAGTAAATGCCGAATTTTTCCCGGTAACCCTAAACCCCAAAGTAGGCCCCTGGTGTATAACATAGCCGGATTTTATTTTGAAATGATTTATTTCAAATTCAGAATTACCAATTTCGTGGAAGGTAAGGGTGCAAGGCAGATCGCGAAGCAGTACCGGAAATAAAGGAGGCGACAAATACCTGCTTAGCCTGGTGCGCAGCGATTGTGCAGGTGTAGCCGGCCCCCAGAGATGGACTTCCTGGTCCGGAATAAAAAGGGGGCTGAAAAATCCCAATCCCAAAATATGATCCATGTGAAGGTGGGTTAATAAAACGTCTATTCGTTTACCGGAAATATTTATTGAATTGAATTGTTGAATACCTGATCCTCCATCTAATATCAACACATTATCATTCTCTGTTACCAGGGTACACGAAGTTCGTGTTCCATAATTTTTTGTTTCGGGGCCGGAAGTTTGTATGGACCCCCGTACGCCCCATAAATTAATTTTCATCTTCTTTTACTTTCCAGAACATAGCTACCGCTCCCAGAAATTTATTTTCCCGGTTGATAATAGGAAAAGAAGTCAATGCAATTTTTTCTGTATTGCCTTTAAGGCTTTTTATCCAAAAGGTTCTTTGATAGGGCAGAAAATTCTTTAATGTTTTTACCAGCGGCAATTCTTCCGGTGGTATTGGATTATTAAATTCATCTATAGGTTTAAAAATCACCGACCAAACATCAACGGGCATTTCGCCGGTTTCTTCAAATCGTTGGCCCAAAACTTCTTCGGCGGGCATATTATAGAAAATAAGATTGCCCGCAGTATCTGTAATAAAGACCGGTATTGACAGGCAATCTGCCAACTGGCGGCTTAGGATAATTTCTATTTCATATGCGGGCATATCTTAAAATTTCTTCAGTATGGCTATAATAAATATAATATAATTTACCGGAAGTTTATAATTAGTCAATAGTGTTTAACGGAGGCAAAAAACGTATTTGTTCAACATTCATCTATAGCAGGTACGGGGAATTGTTTTAAGCCATTGGCAATTGAATAATAAACTCACTTCCATCACCTTCCCTTGTTTCGACTTTTATTTCCCCGCCGTGTGCTTTTATAATATCACATATCGTCTGAATCACGGATGGCCACGGATAGAAAGATTTCACGAATTTAATTTCAGCGGATCAAAGTTTTCCTGATGATCTTCTCCCGCGTAATCTTTTAATCCTTTTCATCAGTGATTTAGACAACAGGTAATTGAATAATAAACTCACTTCCTTCCCCCTCTTCAGTTTCTACTTTTATTTCTCCGCCGTGTGCTTTTATAATATCATAACTCAAACTCAAGCCCAATCCTGTTCCTTCGCCTGTTGGCTTGGTTGTAAAGAATGGTTGAAATATTTTATCGATTACTTTGTGAGAAATACCGTTTCCATTGTCACTAACTGCAACGGTTACCTGATTACCTGTTTTTTTTGTATTTACCGAAACGGTTGGTTCGTAAGGCTTCCCGGCTGAACTTGCTGAAGTACTTTTTTCATTCACGGCATAAAAGGCATTGTTAAGTAAATTTAATAATACTCTTCCAATATCCTGCGGAACGATATTGATTTTACCAATTGATTCATCAAAATCTGTACTCATCGTTGCGTTAAATGATTTGTCTTTAGCCCGCATACCGTGGTAGGAGAGACGCAAATATTCATTCGCCAAAGCGTTAATATCAGTAAGTTCTTCTTGTCCTGAACTTGCTCTTGAATGCTGTAGCATTCCTTTTACAATGGCATCCGCTCGTTTACCATGATGATTTATTTTTTCTTCATTTTCTATAACATCATTTGCGATTGCATTTACTCCATCAATATTTCCTTTTTTAATTTCATCCCTCATTTCTATAAGTAATTCCTTATTCACTTCTGAAAAATTATTGACGAAGTTCAAGGGGTTTTGTATTTCATGGGCAATGCCTGCCGTGAGTTCTCCAAGCGAAGCCATCTTTTCCGAGTGGATAAGTTGAGATTGAGTAGATTTAAGCTCAGTTAAAGTGTCCTCAACTTTTTCTTTCTGTTGTTGTAGTAAAGCATTGGCCTTTTTCTTCTGTTTATTGTGTCGCCATTGTATAAATGCAATTAATAAAATTACCAGCAAAAGAACAAACAATGCAGCTATTGTAAAGTATTGCAAATTCCTTATTCTTTTTTGTTCTGCGTCTTTCTTATCCTGCTCTGCTTTAGCTATTGCCTGCTTTTTATCAAACTCGTATTGCATTTTGGCTTGTAAAGCTTTTTTCTCTGTTTCTTCCTTAATGAGGCTATCGCGATATAAAGTATATAATTTATAATGTTCATATGCGTTTTTGTAGTTACCTGATGAACTGTCGAGTTTAGTTAGTTCATAATATCCCCCCTGTAACTTTTTTATATCGCCCATTGCTTTTGCAGCGGATACCTCTTTGTTCACACTTTCAATCGCCTCTTTAATTTGTTTCTCTGTAAAAATTTTTAAAGAGTTATAATCCATGCCGGGTATGTCTATATTCATACCAGGAATCCCTTTTTCCATGCCAGGAATGGTCTTTAAAATTTTTTGAAGGGAGTCAATTGAATTATCCTGCGCATGCACTGTATATGCGTACGATAGTGGCAGTAAAAATAGTAATGTTTTATATAATTTGATTTTCATCTGCATGGTATTTGAATAATAAACTCACTTCCTTCCCCTTCTTTTGTTTCTACTTTTATTTCACCGCCATGTGCTTTTACAATATCGTAACTTAAACTCAAACCCAATCCTGTTCCCTGTCCTGTGGGCTTTGTAGTAAAGAAAGGCTGAAAAATTTTATCAACTACTTTTTGAGGAATACCATTACCATTATCCATGACCGTTAGTATAACTCCTAAATCCCCTGAAGGGGACTTTACAGACTTTGTGCTAACCGTAACCATCGGCTCATATTCTTTACTCCCGTTTAGGAGTTGGGGGTTCTTTGCTTTTTCATCAACTGCATAGAACGCATTGGTGATTAAATTCAAAATCACTCTTCCAATATCCTGTGGAATGATATTGATGTTCCCAATGCCTGCCTCGCCGGCAGAGAGGCTTTCATCAAAATCAGTTTTTATAGTTGTATTAAATGATTTGTCTTTTGCTCTTAACCCATGGTAAGCTAATCGTAAATATTCATCAGCCAGTTTATTGATATCTGTTGGCTCTTTTGCACCTGTGCTTGACCGTGAGTGTTGCAACATTCCTTTTACAATGGCATCTGCTCGTTTACCATGATGATTTATTTTTTCTTCGTTTTCCTTAATGTCGTTTGATATGGCTATTGCATCTTCGGTATTACCTGCTTTTAATTCTGTTTGCAATTCATCAACCAATTCTTTATTCACTTCACTAAAATTATTCACGAAGTTCAGCGGGTTTTGAATTTCATGGGCAATGCCTGCCGTGAGTTCGCCAAGCGATGCCATCTTTTCTGATTGAATCAATTGCTCCTGTGTCAACTTTAGTTCATTCAAAGCTTCCTGAAGAGATTCATACGATCTGGCATTATATAAAGCTGCTGCAGTATAGGAAGCAAGTGTTTTAAGAATATCAAGATGATGGTGAGTATAAGCGTTTTCTGAAAATGACTGAACAGTAATAAGCCCTATCACTTTCTCTTTTATCATCAGGGGCAGATAAATTAGTGACAAAGGATTAGCAGTTTGAGTACCATCTTCAAGGGATAAGGTTACTTCTTCATATTCGCCTAAATAGTTTGCATATTCTTTTCGCACATCATTTATAAATACTTCAGCTTTATTTTCAATGCACCAAACAGGAAATTGGTTTTTGTTTTCCATACTTCTGCGATAAGGAAGATATCGCTTCCCGTTTTCAATAGCGAGACGATAATCTATTACGTTTTCATCAGCGTTATAAATTCCTATTCCAAATACACCTGCGTTCATCAACTGGTTTACATTCTCATAAACGGTATTTAAAATAATATCAAGATTAAGCGTTGAAGTGATGTCCTGGCCTATCTTACTCAATACCGATATACTGTTATAAGATTGCTCCAGGTCTTCGGTTTTCTTTTCAAGTTCTTCATTTTTTTCTTTCATTACTACATTGGTCAGTCGGTTAATTTCGGCTTCCTGCTTCAACTTCTCCATTTCGTACTGTATGCTCAGGTATTTTTGTTTTGTTTCCTGCTCATCTTTAAAAACCTCTGACTTGTATTTATGATAAAGCTTGTAGTGTTTTACAAACGATTGGATGTCTTTTTCCTTTTCAAATAAATCTGCCAACGCTTCATGCACCTCATAAATAACTCCTTTTGCCCCGATATCTTCGGCTAGCTTCAGTGATTCGAATAAGTATTCTTTAGCAAGTTTTGAATTTTCCTGGAGTAATGATAATTTTCCCAAATTCAATAAGCAGTGTACTTCCTCAAATTTATTGTCAATCTCTCTGGCAACAGAAAGGCCCCGTAAAAAATATTCCTTTGCTTCGTTCAACCGGTTTTGTTTCATGAAAACAATACCAATTCTGGCAAGTGCATACCCTTCCGTAACCTTTTGGGATAATTTTTTGCTTAACTGAAGACACTCAAGACTGGCCTTATATGCTTCATCTAATTGTCCATTATTCTGATAGATTTCCGCTATGCTGTCAAGAATCCGTGGCCGGAGATCCTTGGACACTCCAATTTCATTACTAAGCAACAAAGCCTTTTGTAAAAGCTCAATTCCCTTTTTGTAGTCTCCCAATACAACCCCATAAGTATATCCTGCTCCATTATATGCATATGCCTGCATTTCTTTATCGCCAACCTCTTCACTATAACGCATTCCCTTTAAAAAATAATCCAGGCTTCTTTCAAAATCACCTACATAATAATAAATAGCACCGATGGAAACATAGGCTTGTGCCTCACCGTTTTTATCACCCAGGTTTATGAACATATCCAGGGCCTGAAGAGAAAGTGATAAAGCCATTTCCTGGTTAGAGAGGTAACGGTGACTCACTCCCATATTACGTATTGCATAGGCCAATCCTTTCTGGTATGAATATTCTTCAGCAAGTTTTTTAGCCTCACTGCTTAAATCAAGTGCCTGCTTTGGCTGTGTAATATGTTCCTCCCATGCCTGTTTATTTAAATCATCAATTTTCTTTATTATTCCGGTCGGAATTGATTCTATGTCAACAAGAAATTTATCCATATTTTTTTTAAGTTATTGGTAATTGAATAATAAATTTAGAACCTTCATCCTCCTTTGTTTCCACTTTTATCTCTCCTCCATGTGCTTTTACTATATCATAACTTAAACTCAATCCCAATCCCGTTCCCTCCCCCGTTGGCTTTGTAGTAAAGAATGGCTGAAAGATTTTATCAACCACTTTTTGAGGAATACCATTACCATTATCCTTAACCGTTAGTTCAACGGCCCCCTTGCCCGCCGAAGGGAGGGTCATGGAAGTCTTTAACCAGACAGTGGGTTCGTATTCCTTTTGAGGGTTGCCTGTTCCCCCTTCGGGGGTTAGGGGGCTGTTCTTTGCTTTTTCATTCACAGCATAAAATGCATTGTTGTATAAGTTCAATAATACTCTTCCAATATCCTGCGGAACCATATTTATTTTTCCAATGCCTGCCTCTCCGGCAGACAGGCTTTCATC
>CBIGQT010000179.1:0-6306 GCA_966191655.1 uncultured Ginsengibacter sp. | reverse complement strand
CAGGAATGTAAAAAGGGCAATTGATTTTGAGATAAGCCGGTTAATTAATTTAGTAGAAAATAGAGAGCCAGTTATACAGCAAACCAGGAGCTTTGATGCCTCCAATGGAACTACATTTTCATTGAGATCTAAAGAAGAAGCCAATGATTACAGGTATTTTCCCGAACCTGATTTAACGCCATTTTTTATTACTGATGAAAAAATTGAATCTATAAAAAAATCATTGCCCGATTTGCCTGCAGCATTGGAAAAGAAATTCATTAACGCATACTCATTGCCGTTAGCAGATGCGAAAGTTTTGAGTGATGACAGGGAAACGGCAACATTTTTTCAAGCCATAGTTAGTAATACAAATAATTACAAAGCTGCTGCCAACTGGGTTTTAGGGCCCGTTAAGTCTTATTTAAATGATAGTAATACCTCAATTGAAGATCTTGTCATCGGTCCAAAAACATTTGCAAAGCTTATAGAAATAGTTGAAAAAGAAAGCGTGAGCTTTGGTGTTGCAGCATCCAGAATTTTTCCTGTTTTGTTAAAGTTCCCAAATAAAGAACCAATTGAAATAGCGCAGGAGTTAAATGTTTTGCAGGAAAAAAGTGATGACTCCCTTAACAACTGGATTGATGAGGTTTTATCAAAAATGCCGGACAAGGTTACAGAATATAAAAAAGGTAAAAAAAACCTGATAGGTTTATTTTCAGGTGAAATAAAAAAAATAAGTAAGGGAAAAGCGGATATGAAGGCTGTAAATCAATTGCTCAATCAGAAACTCAATCAATAATTTTAATCCTATGAAAGGCATATTAATTTTTATAAGTTCATTTGTTTTATTGTCGTGTAACAGTACTGTAAAAAAGGGGATGTTTACTGTGAATGGCGAACTAAAAGGCGCAGCAGATCAAAAAGTCTATCTCGAACAAATTTCATTTAACCAGCAACCTCCGCAAATACTTGATACGGCTGAAGTGATGAAAGGCAATTTTAAAGTAAAGGCAATTGCACCTGAAGAGGGCCTTTACAGGCTTAGGTTTGAAAAGAATGCCGGTTATATTTTTATTAATGATGAACCCGAAATTGATTTTAATGGTGATGTAAAGGATTCAACGCTTCAATCTGTAAGATTTAATACACCCGCCAATGCATCTCTTATAAAATTTATTATCCTGTTGGATTCGATACATACGACTTTAATTGGAGAGGATCGCAACCTAAAAGAAATTCAGGAACAAAAAAATGATAGCCTTGCGCTTATGGCTCAGAATCATTTTAATGCAACAGATGGCTGGTATAAAAATTTTCTCTATCAATATATAGATACTACTAAAAGTCCTATCGTTGCCTTGTTTGCTTTTAGTTATTCACAGGAAATTGGGATTGATAGTTTAAAGCCACTAATCGAAGGGTTGCAAAAAAAATTCCCAAAACAAACTTCCATAGCTGATCTTGCGAAACAATTCCAGCAATTTCTGGCTTCTCAAAATCAACCACAAAATCAATCACAGGAGCAGCCGGAACCTTCGCTGATTACCGAAGGGCAAACTGCACCTGATTTTACATTGCCCGATGTTAGTGGCAAACCTTTTACTTTAAGTTCTCTTCGGGGAAAATATGTGTTGGTTGATTTCTGGGCCAGTTGGTGTGGACCCTGCAGGGAAGAAAACCCTAATGTGGTGGCAACTTATAAACAGTTTAAAGATAAAAATTTTACTGTGCTGGGAGTATCGCTCGATAAGGATAAAAATGATTGGTTGAAAGCAATTAAAGATGATGGATTAGTTTGGAAACAAATAAGTGATTTAAAATACTGGAATAGCGAAGCCGCTGTTTTATATGGTGTAGAAGCGATTCCATATAATGTTCTAATTGATCCCAAAGGTATTGTTATTGCAACATCATTGCGGGGATCCGACTTAACTAATAAACTCAATGACGTTTTGAAATAATTCCTGGAGAAAATTCTAAAAAACTTTTTACATAATTCTGAGTGCCTTTGCAAAAAAGGTAACCACGAAAGGAAGAGACATCCAAAAAAATTCTCTTGCAAAAACGAGCATTAAAATTATTCCTATGGCTGAAAGAAAAAAATAAAGCCAGTAATTAATAGTAGATCGTGATTCATTCATCAGGTAAAAATTTTTACAAATATATAAGTAAATAGCTTTTTACTACAATTCCCTTAGAAATAATTATTGGCTCACAGGTAAAATCCTTAAAATTCGTTACATTATTTTTTATAAGCAAATTGTTTATAGATTATCAATGAGTTATAACTGTGGTATAAAAAAATAATCGAAAATTGAATTTTATTTAGACTATTTCACCCTACCTTTGCACTCCTTAAAAAAATTGCCGGGATAGCGGCAAATAAATAAACCGGTTTTAGTTTAATTATAGCTAAAGCCACAAAAAAAAATAATGAGCAAATTACATTTCACCACTAAACATGCGAACGAGGCTACCGTGCAACGTGATTGGTACGTTGTGGACGGTACTAATCAAACCGTTGGTCGTATGTGCGCTAAAATAGCGTCCGTTCTCCGTGGTAAGAACAAACCGTATTATACACCTCATGTTGATTGTGGGGACTTCGTGATTGTTACCAACTGTGATAAAATAAAATTTACCGGTAACAAACTGGAAGATAAAATGTATATCAATTTCAGTGGTTATCCCGGGGGTAAAAAAGAAGAAACTGCCGGTGATCTTCTAAAACGCAGGCCTGATGCTATCATCGAAAGGGCTGTAAAAGGGATGCTACCCAAAAATCGCCTTGGCCGCAAAATGTATAAAAAATTATTTGTGTATGTTGGTTCGGATCATCCTCATACTGCACAAAACCCTAAAACCTTAACTTTCTAAAGCCCCTCTAATTCCCCGAAGGGGAAGAATAAAAACAAAAAAATGGAAAAACAAAAAAATGCAGTTGGTCGCAGAAAAGAAGCTGTAACAAGAGTCTTTCTTTCTAAAGGTGATGGCAACATAAGCATTAACGGAAAAGATTATAAAACCTATTTCCCCCTTGTTTATTTGCAAAACCAGGTAGAAGCTCCTTTCAAAAGTATAGAAGCCGCAGATAAATTTGATGTTGTAGTGAATGCCACCGGTGGCGGTGTAAAGGGACAAGCCGAAGCTGTAAAACTTGGTATTGCACGTGCCTTGCTGCAGGTAAATCCTGAATATAGGCCCGCATTAAAAGAAGCTGGTCTTCTTACAAGAGATCCCCGTTCCGTTGAGCGTAAAAAACCAGGTAAGAAAAAGGCAAGAAAAAGCTTCCAGTTCAGTAAGAGATAACATATTGCTTTTGTTCAAAAAAAGTAAATGTTTTGGGGACAATTAGCATAATTTAATAAACAACTTAACACAAAATAAATGGAAAATAATACTTCTTTACAACAGCAGCTTTTAGAAGCAGGCGTTCACTTTGGTCATCTAAAAAAGAAGTGGAATCCTAAAATGTTACCTTACATTTTTGCTGAGAAAAAAGGTATTCATATTATTGATCTCAACAAAACAGTTGAAGGAATGCAGGAAGCTGCAGCAGCATTAAAATCTATTGCTAAAAGCGGTAAAAAAATAATGTTTGTGGCTACAAAAAAACAAGCAAAAGAAATTGTTACCGAAGCAGCAAAAAGAGTTAATATGCCTTTTGTAACTGAGCGTTGGCTGGGAGGTATGCTTACCAACTTTAATACAGTACGTAAAAGTGTGAAGAAAATGCAAAGCATTGAAAAGATGCTTAACGACGGCACTTTTGATAGCGTTACAAAAAAGGAACGTCTTACGCTTACCCGTGATAAAGAAAAGATGGAAAAAGTATTAGGTGGTATTGCACAGATTAGTCGTGTTCCGGCAGCTTTATTTCTGGTAGATATCGGACACGAACACATTGCCCTTTCAGAAGCAAAAAGACTTAACATTACAACCTTCGGCATGGTTGATACCAATTGTGATCCTAATAAAGTAGAATTCGCGATTCCTGCAAATGACGATGCTACAAAATCAATTGCTATCATTACTAATTACATCATTACTGCTGTTGCAGAAGGTCTTGCTGAAAGACAAGCTGAAAAGGCGGAAGAAACCGATGATACTTCTGATGATACCGGCAGGGATGCTATAAAATTCGATTTAGGCAATGACGACGAAAAAGAACGTCGCAGAGGCAGCGGACCAGCGGGTGGTAAAGGCCGCGGACCAGCAGGCCCTCAAAAACGCCGTGTTGCCAGCGCCGGCCCGGGCGGAAACAGGCCAGGCGGACCAGGTGGCCGGAGATAGTCGTTCGTATTTTGCCCTAATTGGTTAATCATAATTAGCAAGGCATTTTCCGTATTACCATAATTTTTATTATAATACTATAGTATTGAATAGATCATTCAAAAAAAATATTTTGTTAAATGAGTACAACAACAATAACAGCAGCAGACATAAATAAATTAAGGCAGCAAACAGGCGCCGGAATGATGGATTGCCGTAAGGCGTTAACAGAATCCGATGGCGATTTTGAAACGGCAATAGATTACTTAAGAAAAAAAGGGCAAAAAGTAGCAGCACTTCGCGGAGACAGGGAAGCTAAGGAAGGTGTTGTGATAGCACAAACATCAAAGGATAACAAAACAGGATATATTATCAACGTAAGTTGCGAAACAGACTTTGTGAGCAAGAATGCCGATTATATAAATTTTGCACAATCTATAATGGATGCTGCAATTGAGAACAATGTAAAAAGCATAGAAGAGCTTAATAAAGTAAAAATTGCCGGCGAATTGGTTGCGGATAAAATAAATGAGCAAGTGGCAAAGATTGGCGAAAAAATAAGTGTTTCAAAGTTTGAAAGAATTGAAGCGCCTTATGTGGCCGCTTATATTCATGGTTCTTATAGAATGGGCGTATTAGTTGGTTTAAATAAAAATGCTGAAGAGGCAGGTAAAGATGTGGCTATGCAAATTGCAGCCATGAACCCTATTGCTATTGACCCGGCTTCAGTACCTGCAGAAACAATTGCCCGTGAAAAGGATATTGCTATTGAACAGGTAAAAGCTGAAGGGAAACCTGCAGAAATGGCCGAAAAAATTGCAATGGGTAAGATTAATAAATTTTTTAAAGAAAGCACATTATTGGCACAGGCTTTCGTAAAAGACAATAACAAATCTGTGGCAGACTACCTGAAAAGCATAGACGCAGATTTAAAAGTGATCGAATTTAAAAGAGTTGCATTAGGAGCCTGATTAAATCAAAAAATATATTTTCATAAAAGAGAGTTGCATTTTGCAGCTCTTTTTTATTATACACATAAAATGAAATTGAAGCTTTTGCGAAATATAAAACCACTATCTTCGCCACGCTAAACAAAAAATTTCATTTCTCCCCATGCTTCCCAGGTTTAAACGAATTCTTCTCAAACTTTCCGGCGAATCTTTAATGGGTGATAATAATTTCGGTCTCGATTCACAGGTAATTTCACAATACGCCCAGGACATAAAACTGATAACAGAATTAGGTGTACAGGTGGCTATCGTAATTGGGGGGGGTAATATTTATCGTGGCATGAATGAAGCTGAAACAGGCATTGAACGGGCGCAGGGAGATTATATGGGTATGCTGGCAACTGTTATTAATGGAATGGCTTTGCAAAGCGGACTCGAAAGAGTAGGCGTTTATACCCGGTTGCAAAGCGCCATTAAAATGGAACAGATTGCGGAGCCTTACATTCGCAGAAGAGCCATAAGGCATTTGGAAAAAGGCAGAGTGGTAATTTTTGGCGCAGGAACAGGAAATCCATATTTCACAACAGATACAGCGGGTTCATTACGAGCCATCGAAATAAAAGCTGATGTTATTTTAAAGGGCACAAGAGTAGATGGTATTTATTCTGCGGATCCGGAAAAAGACAAACAAGCTAAAAAATTTGAGACCATAACATTTGCTGAATGTATTACCAAAAATTTAAAGGTTATGGACATGACCGCTTTTACACTTTGCATGGAAAATCAACTTCCTATTATTGTTTTTGATATGAACACTTCAGGCACTTTACTTCGTGTAGTTGCAGGAGAAAAAGTAGGAACTTTGGTATCTGGATAATATTTACTTAATTTACACTTTACTTTTAATAGCTGATTTTACAAACCCTAAATTCAGTGATCAATACCTATGAAATCTTTCAGGATATAATCCCCGGAAATAAAGATTATTTTTCATTATTGTTTTTTTAAAAAGAACATGCTTATGTGGATATGGTGGATAGTATCCCTTATTACTCTTATTGCCTGTGTAATATTTGCTTACCGCATGATTGTAAGCTCTTAT
>CBIGQT010000178.1:0-6311 GCA_966191655.1 uncultured Ginsengibacter sp. | reverse complement strand
TCTTATTCGTTCATACTCCCAGTCACGACTATACGCAGATGCGCCGCAAATAATGAGCTTTGGTTTTTCCTTTCTTGCCTTTTGTTCCAGCATATCATAATCTACCAACCCCGTTTCTTTTACTACTCCATAAAAATGCGCTTCGTATAACTTTCCCGAAAAATTTACCGGGGAGCCATGCGTAAGATGGCCACCCATGCTAAGGTCGAGGCCAAGAACCTTATCACCTGGCTGCAGTATGGCAAGCATGAGAGCTGCGTTGGCCTGGGCGCCGCTATGGGGCTGAACATTGGCGTATTCACAATTAAATATTTTTTTGAGCCTGTCAATAGCTAATTGTTCCGTTTCATCAACAAACTCGCATCCGCCGTAATATCTTTTGCCGGGATATCCTTCGGCATATTTGTTGGTAAGCACGGTTCCCATTGCCTGTATTACCTGGAGCGATGTAAAATTTTCAGAAGCTATTAGCTCAATTCCCTGGCGTTGCCTGTTTAATTCTTTATTAATAATATCAAAAACCAATGTATCTCTCTGCATTAAATAAATTTTGCGCAAACGTACAAAAAATGTTCGAGGTAGAATGTTGGTCTTGGGGACTCTCCGGCAGATGCACGATCTAATGATTAAGAAATATCAATGATGGGCATTTAGGATAAAAAATTAAATTGGAAGTTATTAGCATTCAATAAAATATTTAGAATCTGTACCTACGAATCGCTCATTATACCTTATGCTTTAAACATCGTAAGTTGAGATAAATACATCAAACATAATTTTACTATATTCACGTTCTTTTTTGAAGCGATTGGATAACAAATAAAAAAAGATGAAGGCGATAATTCCCGTAGCAGGGGCAGGCACGAAGCTGCGCCCACATACTTATACACAACCGAAGGCATTGATCCCATTAGCGGGGAAAACTATTTTAAGTATAAATGTTGATCAGTTGCATGAAGCGGGCATCAACGAATTTGTATTTATTGTTGGGTACCTTGGCGAAAAAATCCAGGATTATATAAAAGAAAAATATCCTGATATTACACCTCATTTTATTTTTCAAAATGAGCGTAAAGGCACTGCGCATGCGATAGAGCTCACGAAAAAAATTGTTGATGATGATGAAATGTTCATTGCTTTAGGCGACACAATATGTGAGTATGATATTAATGCCGTATTAGCTTCACCCTGGTCAATGCTCGGCGTAAAAAAGGTAGATGATCCCCGCAATTTTGGAGTTGCAGAAATTGACGAAAGCGGCTTTATGACGAGAGTTGTTGAGAAACCTGCTATTCCCAAATCAAACACAGCTCTTGTAGGGCTTTATAAAATAAAAAATTCAAAAATTTTATTTCAATGTTTGGAAAAAATTATTAATAATAATATTAAAACCAATAACGAATTTAATCTTACAGATGCACTCGAGTGCATGATTGAGGGGGGAGAAAAATTTAAATCTTTTAAAGTTGAAAACTGGTTTGATTGTGGTAAAAAAGAAACGCTGCTTCAATCAAATGCAATTTTGCTTCAAAAATTTGGAGGTTCTATTTCAGAGTCTAATAAATTTGAAAATACCATTTTCATTCCACCCGTAAGCATTGCCGAGGGTTGCGATATTAGAAATTCTATTATAGGGCCGCATGTTGCCATGGGTGAAAATACAATTGTAAATTATTCTATAGTAACAGCATCTATTATAGGATCTTTTTCGAAGTTGTATGATGTTGTACTGGATGATTCGTTAATAGGAAGTGATACAGAAATAAGAGGAGAAAAAAGATCGTTGAATATAGGCGATAATACCGAAATTGATTTAGGCTCATAATTAGCCAGACTGCTAATCAGTAAATGCCATTATGTTTTCGAACCGCATTACCCAACTTTTTAATATTGAATATCCAATTGTGCAGGCAGGTATGGTATGGACAAGCGGTTGGCGCTTAGCCAGCGCCGTTAGTAATGCTGGCGCATTAGGCATTATTGGAGCAGGAAGTATGAATGCGCAGTTGCTTGAAGAGCATATAATAAAGTGCAAAGCGGCTACTCATAAACCTTTTGGAGTAAATGTTCCTTTATTACATACCAATGTTGAACAACAAATTGAAATAATTATTCGTAATAAGGTTCCAATCGTTGTTACTTCGGCTGGTAATCCCTCAATTTTTACGGCGCTTTTAAAACAACATGGAATTAAAGTAATGCATGTAGTTAGCAGCAGCAGTTTTGCTAAAAAAGCAGAGTCTGCCGGTTGTGACGCGATTATAGCAGAAGGTTTCGAGGCTGGCGGCCATAATGGAAGAGAAGAAACTACAACAATTGTATTAGTGCCATTGGTTTGTGAAGCAGTACAAATACCCGTTATAGCTGCAGGAGGTATTGCTACGGGCAGGCAAATGATGGCCTGTATGGTAATGGGAGCAGAGGGAATTCAAATGGGCAGCCGTTTCGTCGCATCAGAAGAAGCATCGTCGCATACTAATTTTAAAAATGCACTAGTTAACTCTAAAGAGGGCGATACAATCGTTACGCTAAAAGAATTGACACCTGTAAGATTAATTAAAAATGATTTTTTTGAACAAATAGTCAATGCACAAAAAAGTGGCGCTACCAATTTTCAATTGCAGGAGTTGTTGGGAAAAGGCCGGGCTAAAAAAGGAATGTTTGAAGGTGATTTAAAAAATGGTGAACTGGAAATAGGCCAGGTGAGCGCTTTAATTAGGGAAATAATGCCTGCAAAAAAAATTATAGAAAACATATGGTTGGAGTTCAATGAGGCATTGCAAAAGCCACTGAAATAAAATCATATATTTGTTCGTTTTAGAAGTAAGATTATCCATTAATCCATTAAAAAATGATTCTTTCCAAAGAAATCTGTGCCTGTAAAAGGCCCTTGATACTTATTTTATTTTGTGTCTTCTTTATTATCAGCAATAATGTATTTGCCCAGATTCCAACAGAAGTGCCGGATCTTCCGATTGACCCCAATGCTTTAAAAAATGCATCTCCGTCCGAGCTTCAGGATTTTTTAAAAGACAACAATAGTCCGCAGACTAAAGCAGGTGAAGACGTGCATAAAAACCTGGAGGATTTGAAAAATAAAAATGTAATTGCAAAGGATAGTACTCAAAAAGATGACTTCAAAAAAAAGTTGTACAGTCCTGAACAAATATACGGGTCAGATCTTTTTAAAAGTAATCAGATAGCGGAGTTATCAGAGCTTTCCACACCCCCATCCGACTACCCTATAGGTGTCGGTGATCATATTATTGTATCTCTGTGGGGTGGTGCAGATTTTGAACAGGATTATGTAGTGGCGAGAGATGGATCAATTTTCCCACAGGGATTAGGCAAGATAACTGTGCAGGGATTAATATTTGATAATGCCCGCAAAATTATTTATGACCGCTTTAAAAAAGTGATTCCGCCCTCAACAAATGTTTCTGTTGCTTTAGGACAGCCAAGAAGTATAATTGTGCAGACCTCGGGAGAGGTGGAAAATCCGGGTCCACAAGTTGTATCCGCATTTTCCAATGCTTTGAATGTAGTAGCGCTTGCAGGAGGCCTTACCAAATTTGGCAATATGCGCAATATTTTAATATCGCGCAAAGGGAAGATTATTGATTCTATTGATGTTTATAAATATTTAACGGTGGGTGATTATGGAACACATCTTTATCTTGAAAATAATGATTTTGTAATTGTCCCATTTTATGATAAACAGGTATTGGCATCGGGGCAGTTTAAAAGACCGATGTATTATCAACTGAAAAAAAATGAAGGGATGGTGGCACTCCTGAAGTATGCAGGTGGTTTTGCAACAGAAGCTTACCGGTCAGGAGGTGTTATAATAAGAAATGTGAATGAAAAACAAACAATAAAAAATGTCAACTTCAATGCTCTTGGCTTAAAGACAGATAATGATGTTGTGGATGAGTTATTGTATGACGGAGATGTTGTTGTAATAAATCCCATTAATTCCGGGTTTAATAACAAAGTAATTGTAAAAGGAGAGGTTGCTTATCCCAATGTTTATGAAATAAGAAAAGGTGATCGTTTATTTGATGTGATAAACAGGGCAGGAGGAATTACTCCCAATTCTTATGTTGACAGAGCTTATGTATACAAAGGTGCGGGCGATTCCACCAATTTAAAATCTGACAAAATTGTTGTTAGCCTGGCCGATTTTAATAAGGACGTGAACAGCAGCTATAACATTCCCATAGAACGCAATGATATTATTGAAGTATTTAACAGGAACCAGTTTTCTGATAAACAATTTGTGACTATTGAGGGTGAAGTTCGTAAGCCGGGTAAATATCAAAGGTTCGGGGGGATGACTCTGAAAGACCTTTTATATTTTGCAAATGGATTAAAACCCTCAGCAGAATTTGGAAAAATAGTGGTATCAAGTATTGTAAATATCGATTCTTCACAGGAAGGAATAAAACCGACTCAAACAGTTATAGAAACTTATTCTATTAAAACAAATCTTGAACTGGATTCCGTAACTGAAAACATAAGGCTGAAGCCTTATGACCAGGTTTACGTACGAAGGAACCCAGATTTTCATTTACAAGAAAATGTAAAAATTGTAGGATTGGTAAAATATCCCGGTACTTATGCGAAGTTGGGCCATAATGAACGTCTGTCGTCTTTTATTGAAAGGGCAGGAGGCCTCAAAGAAAATTCTAATGTAGAAGGAACCTTGTTATACAGGTTGCCGCCAATTAAAGGAAACCCTTTAGCGGTTAAAAATCAGGCAAATTATATTAGAGATTCTGCAGGCAGAATCATAGATAGCGCCATAACAGACAACTCTGAAGCGATAAGTATTGATCTTGATAAAGCTCTAAAAAATAAAGATTCAAAATATGATATGGTTTTGCTGGAAGGTGATGTTATTTATATCCCTGAAATTAACCCGGTAATAACAGTGAAAGGTGCTGTTCAATCCGAACTTAACATTTATTTTGATAAAGAACATGATAAGCTGGGCTATTACATTGATAAAGCAGGAGGTTTTGGCGTAAGACCCTGGAGAAAGCGGATATTCGTAACTTATGCTAACGGAAGAAGCAAGCGTACACATAATTTTGCTTTTTTTTATTTTTATCCTAAAGTCGAGGCAGGAAGTACGGTAATGGTTCCCCAAAAACCTCAGGGCAAAGGTGTTGGAGAATTGGCAGGCCAGATATTCGTAATCACTTTGCCGATTTTACTAGCTTTCATACTCACCAGGTAATAAATTATTTTTATGGCTACTCATGAATTAACAACAGCAATTTATCAACGACTGAGGAAAGTTAGAGTAATCATTTTATCTGTTGCAATAATAGTAACAATGGCGTTGATTTTATATGCCAGGCAAAAGCCTGTTACCTATACATCAAGAGCTTCTATATTTCCGCTGACAAGCGGTAACGACAATGGTGCAACTTCGTCTACGCTCAATGCGTTATTAGGTGGAGAGACGCCAAAAAGCTTCAGTGAAGATGCTTCAATAAATATTATTGAGCTTGCTCAAAGCAGAACAACGAGAGAAGAAGTTGCGGGCATACGTGATTCTTCGATGGGCAATAAAACGATAGCAGAGTTATTGGTGGATGATATTAATAATCATCGCGGGTGGTTCGAGCAAAAAGTAGAGATGCCACAGAATCAATCTGCACTCCTGACATGGGCAGGAGATGTTTTACACGGCGGCCTCAATGCAAGTATCAATAAAAATAATATGCTTATTCTTACTTACACCGCCCGTAGTCCGGCACTGGTAAGGATAATCAGTTACGGATTTATTAATAAAATTTCTCTTTTCTATATTCAATTGAAGCAGGAAAAAGCCCGGCACGATTTTGAGTTTGCGACCAGCAAAGTAGACTCTTTGAGAAATGTAATGAATTCAAAAGACAATCAGTTAATTGCTATAGATAAAAGGACTTTGTTTACGAATACCGGCAAACTCGAGTTCAGAGTGCCAACAGAAAATTTAATCGCCGATAAACAAATGATCCGCCAGCAATATGCACAGGCAGTTGCCAACCAACAAAATGCTGCCTATAAACTTCAAAAAGCAACACCACTTATAAAAGTACTTGACAAGCCTGAACCTCAATACAGTGTCGAAAATAAGTCAGCAATTCTATATGGGCTTATAGGTTTTTTTGGATGTTTTATTTGTTTTATGTGTAGCTTGGAAAGAAGATTCAATAAATCAAATTCATTGTAGTAATGAAGAAAGAACAAATGAATTTAAAATAACATCATTTTTTTCATCAAATTGAAATTCTAAAATTTGGAAATTACTTTATAAT
>CBIGQT010000177.1:0-6356 GCA_966191655.1 uncultured Ginsengibacter sp. | reverse complement strand
TACTTATTATAAAAATCAACTAACAGAATTGCTTACTAATTACGGAGAAATAGCTGAAGTGTGGTTTGATGGCGCCAAAGGAGAGAATGCAAAGGATATGGCGTATGACTTTAAAGGTTATTGGAATTTGGTAAGGCAGTTACAACCCAATGCAATTATTTTTTCTGATGCAGGGCCTGATATAAGATGGGTGGGAAATGAAAGTGGCAATGCAGGGCAAACATGCTGGTCAACTATTGATACAGCAGGAATGGCGCCGGGAAAAGCTGATGCTACTTATTTAAATACAGGAGATATAAACGGTAAATATTGGATACCTGCTGAAACAGATGTGTCTATAAGGCCCGGGTGGTTTTATCATGCAAGTGAAAATGATAAAGTAAAAACGCCACAGGAATTAGTGAACCTGTACTACCAGTCTGTTGGCTGCAACAGTTTGTTGTTATTAAATATTCCGCCCAATCGGGAAGGATTATTATCTGAACAGGACGTAAAAAATATAGAATCTTTCCAAAAAATTATTAATGAAACTTTTCAAACAAACCTCGCCAGGGGCTATGCTTCATCTTCTTTAACTGACAAGAAGCTAAATACTTTTATTTCATTAAATGTAAATGAGCCTTATGTGATTGATTTTAAAAAAGCTGTGCAACTTGACAGAGCTGTGTTACAGGAAAATATTGCCAATGGTCAGGCTATTATGAATGGCTTATTAGAATATTGGGATGGAAAAGACTGGCAAAAGCTGGAAGCCTTTACAACGGTGGGGTATAAACGCTTATTTCGTTTTAATTTAGTTACCACACAAAAAATCAGGCTTACTGTTTCAGAATCTAAAAGAACTGTTCAACTTGCGGAGCTTGGTTTTTTTAAGGCCTCCTCAAATGAATAGCTGGGAAAAAATTATAAGTTCCACTGGTTCATAATAAACTCAAATACAAAATCCCAGTTATCTATGGATTGTTTGGTGCTTTGGCCGCTTCCATGGCCGCTGTTATAATCCACGTGTAAAATAATAGGGTTGATCTGACCAGGATTATTCTGAAGAGCTGCAACAAATTTTTTGGCATTCATTGGGTCAACACGACTATCGTTGGCTCCCGCAGTGACAAGCATCGTTGGCAGGTTAACACCCATGCGAATATTTTGATAGGGCGAATATTGAAGCAACCAGCGAAAGTCAGCGTCGTTGTCTGAAGTGCCATATTCAGGAATCCAATAGCGGGCAATTAAAAACTTTTGATAACGTAACATATCGAGTAACGGTACTTCGCACACAATAGCTTTGTATAAATCCGGGCGCTGCGTTGCGATGGCTCCCATAAGTAAGCCGCCGTTACTTCCGCCTATCGCAACTATTTTTGATGGGCTGGTATATTTCTCTTTGATGAGCCATTCTGCACAGCTATTAAAATCATCAAAACAATTTTGTTTATTGGCAAGCATTCCTTCTCTGTGCCATCTTTCGCCATACTCATCCCCACCTCTTATTCCTGCTTCAACTACAACGCCGCCACGGTTGAGGAAGGGCGCAAAAAAGCCATAATAGTGTGGTTCAATTCCAATATTAAAGCCGCCATAAGCGGTGAGCAAAACAGGATTAGCGCTATCCAGCTTCATGTCTTTTCGATGAATTACAAATGCGGGAACTTTTGTGCTGTCATTCGAATAATAAAATTTTATTTCTCCAACAATATTGCTCATATCAACAGGAAGTTGCCTTTCATAATATAAGCGCCATTGAAAATTGGATGGTGAAGCCACAAATATTTTTGGCATTGAAGTGAAGGTATTCAACGTAAGATAAACAGAATCTTCCTCACGGTCATAGCTAACCGAAGAAACGTTCCCTGTTTCGGGTAAATCAATTTGTTTTAATTTATTTCCATCGAGATCATAAAGCGTAAGCCTACTTTGTATATCTTTCTTATCCTGTATAATAATATTGTTTTTGGTAACAACATAACTTTGCATTACCGTTTCACTTTCAGGAATCAGCACTTTCCAGTTGGTATATTCAGGATTGTTTTTATCGGCTACCATTAACCGGTAGTTAGGTGCATTGTCATTGGTGAATATGTACAATTTATCCCCGATGGCTTCGGGGTAAGCAGCAGATTTTTTACTTTCATAAATAAGAGCTCCTTTATCTAATGTTCCTGTTTTTCTAATATAACAATTGTTTGAATAGAAATCTCCTTCACCATAAAAACTTACATCACTATAACGGTTATCATAAACGAAATAACTATTCTTGGCATCATTAGTAGTTCCTGCAAATGTTGCCTTGCCAGCAGGCGTTCCTGCTTCCCATAAATACGTTTTTAAAGGCAATTGTTTGTTCACATCTTCCTGAGTTCGAATAGTGTAATATGCATGCTTCTGATCTTTCGTCCAGCTATAACCAAAGGTGTTTTCAAGCGGGGGATATAAAATTTTTCCTGTTCTGGTATCTATAATATAAGTTGTTGAAATTTCTGCACCGCTTTTTTGTACGCTGATGGCAGCTTTTTCACCATCATAAGAATAGTCAACCCCTGACGTTGAAGTTTTACCCGAAGTATCTAATGCAACCGGGTCCCATATCAATACTTTTTTTCCATTTAAAATAGTGTATAACTTATATTGCTTGTCACCTTTCCTTTTTACATTTTGAAAAACCCGTTTGCCTTGTTTGTTAAGGGGGCCTTCGTAATCAATATCAATATAAGCAGCAATTTCATCGCGAACACCGGGATGCGTTTTTTGAGTTGCACCCAGGTATTGAATACCATAATCATGTTGCGCTTTTGTCCATTCAATAACTTTTGGATCTTCTTTATTTTCGAGCCAGCGATAATTATCCGTGAGAATTACCCCGTGCAATGTGTCTTTTACAGCAATCGCGGGAGTTTTGGGGGGAAAGAATTTTGACTGTGCAGATGCAGTTATAATAATGATTTTAGCTGCAATAATTAGTTGAAAATATTTCATGAGCAATAGTTGATTACATGCTCAAGATAATTATTTTTTATGAGTGTGACTGTTGTGTTGCCCAGACTTACTGTTATAAACCCAGGAGTTTTTAGAATCAGGAAAGTAGTTGAAGGTGCAGGAATGAGTAAGGATCTATAGAAAATTGTTTGTCCGTTTCTTCTACAATATCTCCCAACTCCAGGTCAAGAAAAGACTTGCCCTGTTTTATCTTCCATAGAAATAATTTTTTATTTTCTCCGGTATGTAAATATACTTCCGGTAACATCTCTGGCAGTAACCCGCTCCAGCAGGCATCTTCAAGCTGCTCCTTTTCTGAAAAATTATTTTTCCTGCCGGAAATTTTTTCGCTCAATTCTCTTTTGGAAAATGTTGTTCCGGTTAATAGTAAAATTTCCTGTTGTGTAGAATTTGTTTTCATGTCATTTAATTTTAATTGTTCCATTACACTCATATCAATTAGACGTTAAACAAATCATTAAGCAAACAGCACTTAATAAAAATTTGTGTTAAATACTTCTAAACTTAAAACTAATTTTATTCCATTTTATTTTGTCCAAAAAAAACTATTTTCCTTTTGGATTGTAATAATCATAAAGTCAGTTAATTATGCAAACAGAAAAAACGCCTGCGGGTGAACAAGACACGTTAGTAAAAAATATTGTTGATCTTATTGAGGAAGGAAATGCCCACGTTTCCCTTGACGATGCGCTGAAAAATATACCTTTTTCATTGTTGGGCGAAAAGCCCGGAAAACTCCCATACAGTATTTGGCAACTTGTAGAACACATTCGTATTGCGCAATGGGATTTGCTTGAATTTTCCCGTAATGCAAAATATGTTTCTCCAAAATGGCCCGATGATTATTGGCCAAAGGAAGCTGCGCCTAAATCCGAAGCAGATTGGAAGAAATGTATCAAACAAATAAATGCTGACCGTAAATCGTTTATAGAATTAGTACAAAATGCTGGTGAGAATTTGTACAAGCCTTTTGAACATGGCAGCGGTCAAAGCCTTTTGAAAGAAGCATTAGTGCTTGCAGATCATAATAGTTATCATACCGGTGAAATCATTGTTATAAGAAAATTGTTAAATGCATGGAAGTGATTATTTGTTCCACACACCTGCTATTTGCAGGGAAACTAACGTTTTCGTATAAACGCAGAATAAATTTTCATCAGATTAACCGGTAATATTGAACTTTCGGTTTTTGATTATGCTACCTTTACTAATGCATCTGTTTCAGTATGGTAAAAATTGGCGAATACAATGTGCTTAAAGTGATCAAGGAAAAGCCGATGGGTATTTTTCTTGATGATGGTGATATCGGTATATTATTGCCAAAACGATTTGTGCCTTCGGGAACAAAAATTGGAGATGAGCTGAAAGTTTTTTTATATCATGATGGTGAAGACAGAATTATTGCCACAACCCAAAAACCATACGGAGTATTGGGAGATATCGTAAAATTGAAAGTGGTAAGCACCAATCCACAAGGCGCTTTCCTTGATTGGGGATTAATGAAAGATCTTTTTATACCACGAAGCAGGCAGGTAAGCTTTATGCGATCCAATGGTGAATACCTTGTAAAAATAATGATGGATGAACAAACAGGAAGATTATTTGCGACTGAAAAACTGGAGACATTTCTTTCCAATAAAGAGCTTAGTGTAAAAGAATTAGAACTGGTTAACCTGTTAGTGTATCGCAAAAGCGATCTTGGTTATGTTGTTATCATTAATAATAAGCATACGGGTTTATTACATTTTAATGAGGTATATCGTCCTATTGAAATTGGAGACCACTTTCCGGGATTTATAAAAAAAATATATCCTGCAAATGACGACGCAGAGTTTATGATAGATGTTGTTGCAGGCAAGCCAGGTTACAATCGTGTAGAAGATGAAAGTGCAAAGGTCTTGCGTTTACTGCAGGAAAATAACGGATACCTCCCTTATCATGATAAATCTTCACCGGAAGAAATTTATACCTTCTTTGGAATGAGCAAAAAAACTTTTAAAATGACAACCGGTAAATTATACAGGGAAAGAAAAATAGAATTTACACAAACAGGAATTAAGCTGGTAGAGTACAGATAAATCCGTATAATCCTTTGTAAATTTATTTATGAATATAATTCGTTTAGCAAAGTCAACTGATGCCGCTTCGGTTTTGGCTATTTATGCACCTTATATTTTAAATACGGCTTTCACTTTTGAAACTGAGGTGCCAACTGTGGAAAATTTTCAACACAGGATAATTAGTTACCAGGAAAACTGGCCGTGGCTCGTTTATGAAGTTGATGAATTTGTTGCCGGTTATGCATATGCTACCAAACATAGAGAAAGGGCGGCGTATCAATGGTGTGTTGAAAGTTCAGTATATGTCCATGATAATTTTCAAGAGAAGGGGATTGCAAAGGCTTTATACAATGCTTTGTTTGAAATATTAAAGTACCAGGGATGCCGAAATGTTTATGCCGGCATTACTTTGCCCAACGATAAAAGTGTAGGCTTTCATAAAAGATTTGGTTTTACAAAAATTGCTGATTATACAAACATTGGCTATAAACTCAATAAATGGAACACCGTTAGTTGGTGGCAACTGCAACTAAATGATTATTCTGACGATCCGGTTGCCCCAATAAAATTTCCTGACGTTAATGCCTCGTTCCTCAATGCAATTTTAAAATAGTCTTTTTATCTTTTTTTTTTTTTTTTTGAGGAAGTCAATTATTATGATTAATTTTCATAGCACACCCGAAAATACTTTTTTCGTTTCCCTTACGATTTGCAGATAGTATCAAATAATTATTTAATTGATATCAATCTCTAACCTGTTTTAAATGTCTTGTTAATTCAGTACCTCGTAATTGCTGATTGTTAGTCTATGCAGGAACTTAAATAATTATTTAATTAATCTTCATTATTAAAACTTCAAAAATGAAAAGAGAAATTTTTTGTAAAAGCTTACTTAGCATTATTTTTTTTATTGGTCTGATGTTTAACGCAGACAAAATGGTAAATGCACAGGTTACTACTTATCAATACAGGTACGTTGCGCCTGATAAGCAGGCTGAATTTATAAAAAGGGAGACAACTTATTGGAGCGTAGTGGCCCGGAAAGCTATTGATAAAGGAACGTTGTCATTTTGGGCTTTGCTGGAAAAAGTAGGAGGCACTGATATGCAGAATTCATCCAATTTTTTGTTCATCAATACCTATCCTGATATTGATACCAATCTCGGTGATGTATGGAATGCTGCTCCTGTATTTCCCGGAGTTGCAGCCGATAAAATGAGTACTTCTTCTATGAGTACAGAAACAGCAACTATATTTTTGCATGATGACGGATGGCAACAAGTTGCCAATGCGGATCCATCA
>CBIGQT010000176.1:0-6360 GCA_966191655.1 uncultured Ginsengibacter sp. | reverse complement strand
CAATTATGCGAAGTTTGATTTCAGTTCTGTAAAAGATGCAGGCCTTTATTTCATTCAATATGGCGATGAAAAAACAAATACTTTTTCTATTAGTAATAATGTGTATGCAAACATCTGGCATCCAACAATGGACGTTTGGTTTCCTGTGCAAATGGATCACATGGAAGTGAATGAAGCCTACCGCGTATGGCACGGCGCACCGTTTTTGGATGATGCATTGCAGGCGCCTGTTGATACTTCTTTTTTTGATGGCTATAGCATGGGCGCATCAACCCAAACAAAATATAAACCCTATGAACATATTCCCGGTTTAGCTGTTGGCGGATGGTTTGATGCAGGTGATTTTGATATTCAAACAGGCTCGCATTGCAATGCAGTATTAAGTTTGGTTGATACATGGGAAAAGTTTAAACCAACACGTGATGAAACGTTTGTTGATTATCCAACGAAGTATGTTGACATTCATCGCCCCGATGGCAAGCCTGATATGTTGGAACAGATAAAACACGGCACATTAAACATGGTGGCGCAGGTAAAAAATATTGGTCATCCGGTGCGTGGGATTGTTGTTCCTAATTTGCACCAGTATCATCATCTTGGCGATGCGATAAATGAAACAGATAACCTGCTCTACGACTCAACTTTACAACCGTATGAAGTAAAAGGAAATCACAGCGGCACATTAGATGACCGCATGGCTTTTACAGAGCGCACAACTTTTCTTGATTATTATACAGCCGCTGCATTAGCTGCCGCAAGCCGTGCATTAAAAGGCTTTGATGATACACTGTCTGAGCAAAGTTTATTTTATGCAAAACAATTATGGAATGAAGATGACAGCATTGGTAAAATGGATACATCAGGTTTTTCAAAACGATTTGGCAGCAGTTTAAAAATGTCTGCAGCGCTGCAATTATACATCACTACAAAAGATGAAAAATATGCAACTGTATTTAAAGATGCTGTGTGGCAGTCACTCGACAGGTTTATTCAATTTGGCATGCAGCCTGCATTAGCAGGAGTGCCTTACATGGATGATGATTATAAAAAGAAATTGCGTGATTATGTGGTGAAATATAAAGCCATATGTGATGATTACGCCAAACAAAATCCTTATGGGGTGCCGGTAGTAACCGGTGGATGGGGCGGCAGCGGCGGCGTTGTAAATTTTGCCACTACAAATTATTATGCAAATAAGTTTTATCCCGATATAATAGATGCTGAATATGTTTACAAAGGATTGAATTATATTTTCGGATGTCATCCATATTCCAACATTTCGTTTGTTTCATCTGTTGGAACAAAATCGAAGAAAATTACGTATGGAAATAATCGTGCAAACTTTAGTTTTATTGCCGGTGGCATTGTTCCAGGCATTCTTGTAATAAAACCTGATTTTCCGGAGAACAAAGAAGACTGGCCGTTTTTCTGGGGTGAAAATGAGGTTACCGTTGGTGGTTGTGCCGATTATATTTTTTTGGCGAATGCGGCGGAGGCGTTAGCAGGTGGGAAATAATAAAAAAAATAGCTGTATGAAATATCGCATAAAATATTCTTTGCTTTCCGCTTTAATTGTGTTTCTGACAAGTGATGCCTCAGCGCAAAACCCGCTTATCACCAACATGTATTCTGCCGATCCTTCTGCAAGGGTATTTGGCGATAGTGTGTATGTATATCCATCGCATGATATTCTTGCAACAGAAGGCAAAGGTAGGGTAGGCTGGTTTTGCATGGAAGATTATCATGTCTTCGCATCAAAGAATTTAACTGAATGGAAAGATGATGGTATTGTTGTTACGCAGAACAGAATTCCCTGGGTGAAGCCGGATAGTTACAGCATGTGGGCGCCCGATTGTATAGAGCGAAACGGTAAATATTATTTCTATTTTCCAACCATCCCAAAAGATACAAGTTATGGAAGAGGTTTTGCAATAGGCGTTGCTGTTGCTGATAAACCTTCGGGGCCTTTTATTCCGCAGCCAGAACCTATTGCAGGCGTTCATGGAATTGACCCAAATGTTTTTATTGATAAAGATGGACAGGCATACTTATATTGGGCTGGCGGAAATATTTATGGTGCAAAGTTGAAAAGCAATATGCTGGAGTTGGATGGTAAACCCGAAATAATGCAAGGCTTGCCAACCGATAAAGGATTAAAAGAAGGCCCGTTTTTATTTGAGCGCAAAGGAAAATATTACATGACTTACCCGCACGTTGCTGATAAAACGGAAAGGCTGGAATATGCAATGAGCGATAGCCCTCTTGGCCTGTTTAAAGTTACGGGTGCCTTAATGGATGAAAGAACTGATTGCTGGACAAATCATCAATCCATAACGCAATTTAAAAATCAATGGTATTTGTTTTATCATTATAATGACCTTTCGCCAAACTTTGACAAGGCAAGGTCTATAAGAGCTGATAGTTTGTTTTTTAATGCCGATGGAACGATTAAAAAAGTGATTCCAACCTTGCGTGGAATTGGTGTAACTAATGCAACAATGCAAATACAGATTGACCGCTACACCGCTAAAGCCGATAATGATGTAACGGTTGATTTTATTGATACTTCCAACAGATTTAATGGATGGAAAACTATTCTTGATAAATCCGGTGCATGGATTCAATACAACACTGTTGACTTTGGCAAAAAGAAATTAAAATCTGTTATAGTGAAGGCCGCATCATCGGCAGGGAGCACTTTACAAATTCATTTGGATGATATAAATAGCCCTGCAATTGCAACTATCATTATTCCGCAAACAAGTCAATGGAATGAAATCAAAGCGCCTTTATCAATTTATAAACCGGGCATTCATCATCTTATTGTTTCATTACAATCAAATGCAAATGTCGAAATTGACTGGTTGAAGTTTGAGTAATGCCTTCGAGGTATCATTATAAAATTATATAACCAAAACAAAAAGCCAATATGAAAAAAATTACAATCGCATCTTTGTTTGCTTTATTTATTACATTCAGCAGTTTTGCACAAACAGCAACCATTAAAATTGATGTTAACAGAACGATCGGCGAAATAGATCCGAAAATTTACGGAGTATTTATGGAGCCAATTCATTTTAACGGCAGGCGGATGGGTTTACCTGATTCTGTTGATTTCAATACATTGTATGGAAATTTGTATGATCCATCTTCGCCACTCGCAAATGAAGATGGCTTCAGGAAAGATTATATCGACGCTTTAAAAGAATTAAAGGTTACCAACATGCGTTGGCCAGGAGGGAATTTCTTAATGGGTTATGATTGGAAAGATGGAATCGGCCCAAAAGAACCTTGCTTGGGGCGGCGTTGATAACAATCATGTGGGAACAGATGAATGGATGAAACTGAATAAGGCGATCGGTAGCGAAAATATTTTAGCCGTTAATCTTGGCCTCGGTACTATATTGGATGCAGCTTATCTTGTTGAATACTGCAATTATAAGAAAGGAACTTACTATTCAGACCTCCGTGCAAAAAACGGCCATCCCGAACCATACAATGTTAGGATATGGGATTTGGGAAATGAAGTAGATGGCTTGCCGTGGGAACTCGGCCATAAAAATGCAGAAGATTATGTGGAAACAGCAAGAGAGGCGGCAAAAGCCATGAGATCGGTTGACAATACTATCCAACTGGTTGGCTCAGGTTCATCATATTACGAGCCAACGAACAAATGGTTTGATTGGAACCGTAAAGTGCTGGAAGGTATCGGCGATAAAATAAATTATCTTTCTATTCACCGTTATTGGGAAGGTGGTTCGCCTGATAATTACTATAATTATATTGGCAATGGTGCAATGGATTTTGATGAAAAGATAAGCTTAGTTGCAGCACAAATTCAAACTGCTAAAGCAAAGATGAATTTTAAAAATCCAATCTATCTTTCGGTCGATGAATGGGGCGCTTTCGGCAGAAATTTTATGAATGTATTGCCAATAGCGCAATGCCTGAATTCTTTTATTCGCCATGCAGATGCAGTTAAGATGGCCAACTTTACCATGGCAACTTCACTCTTATCAAGCGATCCTAAAAAAGGAACTTTCAAATCGCCTTTATTTTATACGTTCAAACTATTTTCAAATAACTGCCTTGGCAGTTCTGTGGATACTTATGTTGCCTGCGATACCTTCAATACAGCACAATATAAAGGCATACGTTACCTGGATGTTACCACTGTTTATTCAAAAGAAACAAATTCTGTTTTCATTAATGTTATAAATCGTGAACAGGATAAAGCAATTACGTCAGACATCATTAGTAATGGCGGTGATTTTTCAGGCACGGCAGAAGCAAGTATTATCAATAGTGATGATTTAAAAGCTCCATTTGCGTTCGATAAACAATCGCAATACCTACCCGTAACAAAAGAAGTGAAATTCAGCGGCAATAAATTGTTATATACATTTCCACCGCATTCTTTTACGCAGATAAAAGTGGGTTTGAAAAAATAAATTTATCTCTCAAGTAACCAATATGAAATCAACCATTCTTTCCATATTTTGCTTTGTTGCAGTTTTATTTTCCCAGGCACAGAATGGCCACGAGCTTTGGTTTCGGCCTGTAAAAGCAAAGCCCGTAAATGTTATTTGCAAAAAGAATTCTTCTACGCTAACAATTGCACGGCAGGAATTATTGGATGGCTGGCAAGGCAAAGAAGGAGTAACTGTTTCATTGATTATTAAGAAAGATAATACTATAAAAAACGATGGTTTTAAATTAAACGAAAACGGTATCGAGGCTAATAATGAAAGTGGCATTTTATACGGCGTGTACGAATTGTTGCGCCGCCAGCAAACAGGCGAGGCGATAAATAGCGAAATAGAAAATCCTTCTTATGAAATACGTGTATTGGATCATTGGGACAATCCTGATGGTTCAATAGAACGCGGCTATGCAGGCAATTCTATTTTCTGGCGTAAAGGCGCTGATTCATTAACCGTTACTGAAAAAGATAAACAGCTATGGCAGGAATATGCACGTGCCAATGCATCCATCGGCATCAATGCATCTGTATTAAACAATGTAAATGCATCGCCTAAAATAATAACGGCTGATTATCTTGCTCGGGTTAAAGCTATTGCAGATGTATTGCGTCCTTATGGCATCAAAACCTATCTCTCCATAAACTTTTCTTCGCCTGCAACATTGGGCAAGCTAAAAACAGCAGACCCGTTGGACGCAGAAGTAATTAACTGGTGGAAAAATAAGGTGAAAGAAATTTATAGTTACGTTCCCGACTTCGGAGGTTTTCTTGTAAAGGCCAGCAGCGAAGGCCAGCCCGGCCCGCAGGATTTCGGGCGCACACATGCCGATGGCGCCAACATGCTCGCCGATGCATTAAAACCTTACGGCGGCATTGTTATGTGGCGAGCTTTTGTATATAGCCCGAATGATAAAGACCGTGCAAAACAAGCATACAACGAGTTCATGCCGCTTGATGGAAAATTCAGGGATAACGTTATTATACAGGTAAAAAACGGCCCGATAGATTTTCAACCGAGAGAACCTTTCAGCCCTTTATTTGGGGCAATGAAAAAGACTTCAGTAATGCCGGAATTCCAGGTAACGATGGAATATCTCGGCCACGCTAATTACCTCGTGTTCTTATCAACCATGTGGGAAGAATGTCTTACAAGTGATACTTACCAGCAAGGCGCGGGCAGCACTGTTGCCCGTTGCACCGATGGCAGTATTTATCCGCAGAAACATACAGCCGTGGCCGGCGTTTCTAATGTTGGGTTAGATACAAACTGGTGCGGCTATGAATTTAACCAGGCCAACTGGTATGCCTTTGGGCGGCTTGCCTGGAACAACAATTTAAAAAGCGAACAGATAGTAGATGAATGGTTGAAGCTTACGTTTTATAATTCATCATCTGAAAAATCAAACGAAGCAAATTATGCTGCTGATTGGTCAGCAAATTTTCTTGCGCCTGTAAAACAAATGATGCTGGACAGCCGCGAAGCAGCAGTAAATTTTATGACACCGCTTGGCCTGCACCATATTATGTCGGCAAGAGGCCATTATGGCCCCGGTCCATGGTGGGCACCAAAAGGAATGCGGCTAGATTGGACGCCACCATATTATCACCAGGCAAGTACAAACGGAATTGGTTTTGACCGCAGCAAAACAGGAAGCGATGCAGTAAGCCAATACCATGAACCGCTTGCCTCCCAATTTAATGATGTGGCTACCTGTCCTGAAAAATTTCTGTTATGGTTTCATCATTTGCCCTGGGATTATAAAATGAAAAGCGGCCACACATTATGGGATGAATTATGTTATAAATATGATGAAAGAGTAAACCAGGTGCGTTCATTTCAAAAGATATGGGATAAGGTTGGCCCTTATGTTGACAGC
>CBIGQT010000175.1:0-6369 GCA_966191655.1 uncultured Ginsengibacter sp. | reverse complement strand
TCTTTCTTAAACTCAAGAAACACGGGCTTGCCGTTAGGAGTTGTATTTGAAATTTCACAGGCAAATAACTCTTCAACTAAAGATGTAATTTCTTTTTTATCAAGAAAAGTTCCAGCCTTTACTGATTGTTGCCATGCCATTGAGCGCAATAATTTTTCTCTTTTGCTAAAACTAACGTCCATGCTGAAGTGCTTATATTGTTCCAGCATTTTTTCCAGCGCGACTTTTTCATTTCCATCTTTAACATCAGCGGGTGAACCCTGAATTACAAAAGTATTATTACCGAAAGGCTCTACCTGGTAACCAAGCAAATTAAGATCAGCTAAAAGTTCATTCATCAAAACAGCATCTGCCGGGGTTATTTCAAGCGTTACAGGAAACAGGCTTCGCTGAACCGCAATAGGCTTGCCTTTCAAAGCATTTACAAATCTTTCATATAAAATTCTTTCATGTGCATTTTGTTGATGAATTACAATAAAGCCATTTTCATTTTGTGCGATAATAAAAGACTTATGAACCTGTATAAATTCCTCCGAGGTTGGTTTTTTGTCTGGCTTTGACTGGTGTAATTGTTTATGAAAAGATGAAAAATTATTTTCTTCCTGTTGAATCTCAATGTCTGTTAATTTGTTTTCAGCTTTAGCATTAATTGCTTTTTTCACTTCAGGGAAGCTGGCATTCCAATATTCCAAATCACTTTTATTATTGATAAAGTGCGCCTGGTTTTTTTGAGTGAAAGTGTTGTATAAAGACGAAGCGGCCGCAGTATTTTGTTTGTCAGTCGTGAAAGGTTTACTAACAGCCTCACTGTGCTGGATAGACGCATCTAATTCAAAATCCAGTGTTGGTGTTACGCTGTATTGCGCGAGTGAATGCTTTACAGCAGATTGAACAAATGCGTATACAATTTTTTCGTCTTCAAATTTTATTTCCTGCTTGGTTGGGTGCACATTGATGTCGAGCCTTGAAGGATCCAAATCAATAAACAAAGTGTACATGGGGAAACTGTCTTTTGCAATCATATCACTGAATGCGTTCATAACAGCGTGATTGAGGTAAGCGCTCTTTATAAAACGGTTGTTTACAAAAAAATACTGTTCGCCTCTCGTCTTCTTGGCAGTTTCGGGTTTACCTACAAAACCATAGATGTTTAAATAATCTGTTTCCTCTTTTACGCTTACCAATTTTGCGTTATAGTTATTTCCAAGTATTTGTATAATTCTTTGTTTTAATGATCCTCTTTCCAAATGAAAAACTTCCTGCCCGTTAGAAGTAAGTGAAAAAAATATACCAGGAAAGGCCATTGCCACACGAATAAACTCATCGACGATATGCCTTAATTCGGATGAGTTACTTTTTAAAAAATTTCTTCTCGCAGGAACATTAAAGAATAAATTTTTCATTAAAATATTCGTGCCTTCATTTGTTGCCACCGGCTCTTGAGAAATCACTACGCTATTTTCAATTTCAATGCATGTCCCAACACTTTCGCCATGTTTCTTTGTCTTTAATTCAACTTGCGCAACACCGGCAATACTTGCCAATGCTTCGCCGCGAAACCCCATGGTTTTAATATGAAAGAGGTCATCAATATTTTTTATCTTAGAAGTAGCATGACGCTCAAAACTCATCCTGGCATCGGTTTCACTCATCCCTTTGCCATTATCGATTACCTGAATTAAAGCCTTACCTGCATCATTTACAAAAAGTTTTATTTCCGTAGCGCCTGCATCCACGGCATTTTCCAGTAACTCCTTCACAGCGCTTGCGGGGCGTTGAATTACTTCGCCGGCAGCAATCTGGTTAGCAATGTTCTCGGGTAATAAATTGATGATATCTGCCAAAAGTCAAATCTGTTTTAGCAGGCAAAATTAATGATTATTAACCGGGAGCTTGTAAGTGATATTATTATGTTATAAAAAAATTTTCTAAGACATAATCGTTAACATAGAACTCCCGACAAATCATTATTGTTTAACTTGTGCCACACTTTAAAAACATTTTTCTCCTGATGAATAAATTTTCTCTTACTGTTTGCCTTCTTCTTACAATTTCTTCCACAACATTTTCTCAAATACAAAAAAACTTTCAAGCCCAGCATTGGGCAGATAGCGTTTTCAATTCTTTAACCGATGACCAGAGAATTGCGCAATTAATGGTACTGCGTGAGAGTAGCTTCACGAAAGATGGACCTGTATTTTACGACTCACTAATTGCCGATGCGATTACTAAATATAATATTGGCGGCATCTGCCTGTTCCAGGGAGGCCCTATTCAACAGGCAAATTTTATCAATTATTTTCAAAGCATTGCAAAAACTCCTTTACTGGTATGCATAGACGCAGAATGGGGATTGGGCATGCGACAGGATAGTGTCATCCCACTCAATCATCAAATGATGCTCGGAGCGGTTAACGATATTTCTATTATCAGCGCTTATGGAAAATTAGTTGGTGAGCAATGCAGGCGTGAGGGTATCCAGGTGAATTTTGCACCTGTGGTGGATATTAATAATAATCCCAATAATCCTGTAATTAACGATCGGTCTTTTGGAGAAGATAAATATAAAGTAGCTCAATACGGCGTTGCTTATATGCAGGCTATGCAAAATGAAAAAGTGCTGGCGTGTGCCAAACATTTTCCCGGACACGGCGATGTATCTGTTGATTCACACCTCGACCTTCCCGTTATAAATAAAAATATGGCGCAACTGGATTCTTTGGAATTATATCCGTTTGAGCAAATGTTTAACGCAGGTGTTGGAAGTGTAATGATTGCGCATTTATATATTCCTGCAATTGATAATACGCCAAACACAGCCACTTCCTTATCAAAAAATAATGTAACAGGTTTACTAAGAGATAAGCTTCATTATAATGGCCTGACCTTTACTGATGCATTGGGCATGAAAGGAGTTGCCAAGTTTTTTCCAGGAGGCCAGATTGCAGCCCAGTCGCTGATTGCGGGCAATGATATGCTTTGCCTTCCGGAAGATGTGGCGACCTCCATTGCAAAAATTAAAGAAGCTATTGATAGCAATAAATTAAGCTGGGATGATGTGTATGCAAAATGTAAAAAGGTTTTGGAATATAAATATTTGTACGGCGTGGCTGATGCTGAGCCTATAGATACAACAAATCTTGTGAATGATTTGAACAAAGGCAGTAACGATATAAAAAAATTAGTTGCTGAAAATGCCATTACCGTTTTAAGTAAAAAGGATAAGCAATTTTTTCCTTTAGATGTTTTCAATACAAAAAAAGAAATCGTCTACGTGGGAATTGGTATTGACAGCGCTAACACTTTTGCAAAAAGATTGCAGGAAGATTGTAACGCAGATGCATTTTATTTTAATTATAAAGAAGACAGCGCACGAATTCCATCAACGGTTGAGCTGATAAAACAACGTTACAAGTCAGTGATAATAGGTATTCACAATTACAACCGCTATCCTTTCGATAATTTTGGAATCAGCAGCTACGCGTTAGCGTTAGTAAATCAGGTGCAACAAAATAACAAAACAATCATTTTTGATTTTGGCAATCCTTATGCACTTAAAAACTTTTGCAATGCCGATAATTTGGTAGCTTGTTATGAAGACGATTCTGTCACTCAAAATGCAGCAATTGATATTCTCGAAGGGAAAATACTTGCCAAAGGAACCCTGCCGGTCACAGTATGTTCAGGATATAAATACGGAAGCGGAATTTTACCAAAAAGGATCATGACTCTTGCAACTCCTGAGCAAGAAGGGCTAAACGGTTTGCAAATGACTCGTGATATTGATTCAATTGCCCTTACCGGAATTGCCGGGCATGCTTATCCCGGTTGCGTCGTTTTAATCGCACGGCATGGAAAAATTGTTTTTGAAAAAGCATATGGTAAATACAATTATGATACGCCGGAGCCTGTTAATCTAAACTCTATTTACGATATGGCATCCGTAACAAAAATTTGCGCCACTACCCTTGGCGTTATGAAATTGTATGACGAAGGCAAATTGAGGCTGGATAAAACATTGGGAACATATCTGCCCTGGGTAAGAAAAAGTGACAAAAAAAATCTGAATATTAAAAAAATACTACTTCACCAGGCAGGGCTTGTAGCGGATGTTGTTTTCTATTTAAAAACCGTTGATCCGGTTACAAAATTGCCTTTGCCTCAATATTTTCGCCGGGATTCATCTGCTAAATTTAGCGTGAGAGTTGCGCAAAATTTGTATTTGCGAACCGATTATGCCGACTCGATGAACCGAAGTATTGTTGACAGCAAACTTCTTCCCGGAAATAAATATGTTTATAGCGATAATGATTTCATTTTGATGGCAGATGTTGTTCAGGCTATTTCAGGAATGAGGATTGATAAATATGTTGATAAATATTTTTACGAGCCGATGGGGCTAAAATCCATAGGTTTTAATCCACGAAACCGGTTTGATACTAATTTAGTTGCCCCAACAGAATTGGATCAATATTTCAGATTTCAACATTTGCATGCAGACGTTCATGATGAAGGAAGCGCTATGTTTGGCGGGGATGCAGGGCACGCGGGCTTATTCAGCAATGCGGAAGATATCGGGGCCATCCTTCAAATGTTTTTAGATGGTGGTTCATTCAAAGGAAAGCAGTACATTAAGCCTTCAACATTGAAATTATTCACTGCTTATAATTCAGGTATCAGCAGGCGAGGTATTGCTTTTGATAAGCCCCAAAAAGATAATTACACCACAACGGATCCTCATCCTTATCCTTCCAGGTTTGCTTCGCCGCTTACTTTTGGGCATACAGGCTATACAGGCACCTGTATTTGGGTTGATCCGAAATATGACCTGGTTTATGTATTTTTAAGCAATCGTGTGAATCCGGCAAGAAGTACGGATTTGTATAGATTAAATATAAGGGGAGCTATTGAAGATGCGGTTTACAAAGCGATGGTTCCGGCTATTCCTGAAGTGTTGAAAAGAGAAGAATTGGAAAAGCAGGAATTGGAGAAATAGTATGCAGAATTTTAGAATTAAGAGTAAACAAATAATGCGGATCTTATTTTGCTCCATCAACTTTTAATTAGCATATTAACTTTAAAATATTTCAATCATGGAATATCCTTATCAGATAAGAACATATGAAGAATACCAGAAAAACTATAAGGAAAGCGTTGACAATCCTGAAGCATTCTGGGGCAATGTTGCAGAAAATTTTTACTGGCGCAAAAAATGGGAGAAAGTTCTTGAATGGAATTTTAAAGAACCAAAAATTGAATGGTTCAAAGGAGCTAAGTTGAACATTACCGAAAATTGTATTGATCGTCATCTTAAAGAACTGGGTGAAAAGCCTGCAATCATTTGGGAACCCAATAATCCTGAAGAACGAACAAGGGTTGTAACGTATTCACGATTGCATAAAAGAGTTTGCCAGTTTGCACAAGTATTATTAAACAATGGTGTAAAAAAAGGAGACCGCGTTTGTATCTATATGGGTATGGTTCCTGAGCTGGCTTATGCAGTATTAGGTTGCGCAAGGATAGGAGCCATTCACAGTGTTATTTTCGGTGGATTTTCTGCCCAAAGTATTGCAGACCGTTTATATGATGCCAATGCAGAATTTATTGTAACCTGCGATGGCGCGTATCGCGGTGGTAAAGCCATCCATTTAAAAAGTATCATTGATGATGCGTTAATTGGTAACCATACTGTAAAAAAAGTTATTGTTTATACAAGAACAAGAACCGCGGTTTCAATGATTAAAGGCAGGGATGTATGGTGGGAAGATGAAATGGAACATGCCTTATCCCAAATAGAAAAAAATAATGTGATTACCATGCCGGCAACTGAAATGGACGCTGAAGACCCGTTATTTATTTTATATACTTCCGGCTCGACAGGCAAGCCAAAAGGGGTAGTGCATACTATTGGAGGATATATGGTTTGGACAGCTTACACTTTTGTAAATGTATTTCAATACAAACCCGGCGATATACATTTTTGCACTGCAGATATAGGCTGGATAACAGGGCATAGTTATATTATTTATGGGCCTTTATGCGCAGGTGCTACAAGCGTAATGTTTGAAGGCATTCCAACCTTTCCGGACGCAGGAAGATTTTGGAACATTGTTGATAAATACAAAGTAAATATTTTATATACAGCGCCTACTGCAATAAGAAGTTTAATGAGTTACGGATTAGATCCGGTGAAAGAAAAAGATATGTCGTCATTAAAAGTATTAGGCACTGTTGGTGAGCCAATCAATGAAGAAGCATGGCATTGGTATGATGAAAATATCGGCAAGAAAAAATGCCCGGTAGTAGATACCTGGTGGCAAACTGAAACCGGCGGAACATTAATTTCTAACCTGGCGGGAGTAACTCCAT
>CBIGQT010000174.1:0-6380 GCA_966191655.1 uncultured Ginsengibacter sp. | reverse complement strand
AAGCTCCACTTGCCGTGCGTTGTTGGCGTAGTAAAACCTTTCATCCCGCGTTCGACAATTAATCCGTGAATTTCTCCCGCTTCATCTTTAGCCCATACTACTGCTACTTGTGAAAATGGGGCATTGCTGATCCACATCTTGCTTCCATTTAAAATAACATGATCGCCGGCATCTTTAAAATTACTTAACATCCCACTCGGGTCACTTCCATGGTCAGGCTCCGTGAGTCCAAAACAACCGAGCCACTCGCCACTTGCCAGCTTTGGTAAATATTTTTTTCTTTGTTCTTCATTTCCATAAGCATAAATAGGAAACATTACTAACGACCCCTGTACACTCGCAGTTGACCTTACACCACTGTCACCTCTTTCAAGCTCCTGCATCATTAATCCATAAGAAATATAATCAAGCCCGCCACCACCATATTCTATTGGAATTGTAGGACCAAAGCAACCAAGTTCGCCAAGTTGTTTTACAATCTGCTGAGGAAATTCAGCTTTTTGAGCATAGTCCTCAATAATGGGAGATACTTCTTTTTTTACATAACTCCTGACTGTTTCTCTTATCAACTTATGTTCATCGGTAAGCAGTTCATCAACATTAAAATAATCCGGTGACTGAAATAAATCCTGTGCCATTTACAAGTTAATTAGTTAATAGGTTGATTGGTTAATTCGTAAAAATTTCGTCGGCAATTCTTCTGATAACATCAAAGATAACTCTTCATTTCTGTTTGATATTGCTGTGCTGCACTCCTTGCTTCCCCTGCAAAGTTTTCATTGTTACCTGCGTAAATAATAGCTCTTGAAGCATTAACCAAAAGCCCGCAATCTTTATTCATTCCATATTTTGAAACTTCTTCCAGGCTGCCTCCCTGGGCGCCAACTCCCGGAATTAATAAAAAATTATCAGGTATAATTTTTCTTATAGTTTCAAGCTCTGTTGCTTTTGTTGCGCCTACAACAAACATGAGATTTTCTTTCGTTCCCCATTGACTTATTTTTTTTAAAACTGTTTCGTATAAATAATTTCCATCAGTTTTTTGTTGCTGAAAATCTTCGCTTCCTTTATTGCTGGTAAGTCCTAAAATGATTGTCCATTTATTTTTACATTCAAGAAAAGGTTGAATGCTATCATATCCCATGTAAGGTGCAACTGTTATCGCATCAAAATTTAAAACTTCAAAGAAAGCTTTCGCATATTGCGAAGATGTATTACCAATATCGCCGCGTTTGGCATCAGCAATTTTAAAATGTGTCGAAGGAATATAATTTACTGTCTTCTCCATTGCTTCCCATCCTTTTATTCCGCCGGATTCGTAAAAAGCTGTATTAATTTTATAGGCAACACATAAGTCTTTAGTTGCATCTATAATTTGTTTATTGAATTCAAAAATTGCATCACTGCATGATTGCAAGTGTTTCGGAATTTTTTCAATACTTGTATCAAGACCAACACATAAGTAAGATTTTTTTTCTTTTATCTGTTCAATTAAAAATTGTAAAGTCATTATAATAATTTATTCTGATAATCTTTTTTTCATCTCCAATGCGATTTCATTTGCACCTGCATCACTGCTTTGCATTAATTTTTCAATTATATTTTTTCTTGTTTGTATATCGTGATTTTGACTGAGTTTAAAAACATTTTCAATACCGTTTATTTCAACTGAAAAGCCAATAATCGCTTTCACTAATCTGTCAACATACTCTGCAGGCAATTTATTAAATCCGGCTTCACTTTCTGAAGATTCATGTCGATCAGTAAGCCGATGAATTATTTGCTTTGTTTGATCGGTATCGTAAAATTTTATTTTACCCTTCGCCTGTACGTCTATGTAATTCCATGTAGATGCCACATCTTTTTTGTTGTACCAGCTTGCACTAACATAACAATGTGGTCCGTTAAAAATTACTAATACATTTTCGTTTTGTTCAAATGCCTTATGATGCGTTGTTTGTTTCATTATGTGCCCTGTTAAAATAATTTTTCCTTTTTCTTTTTTTATATCAACAGGAACATGCGTTGCAACCGGGTAATCTCCATCAAACCCAACAATATTTACAAAAGAGCTTTTCTGCATAAACTCAAAAACCAATGCTTCATTTTCTTCAGTAAAGTGCGGAAGATTATACATTACAACTTTAGTTACAGATTTTATGCAATGTACAAGATGTACGTAAAATAATATTATACAAGAATGCTTTTTATTATTTGTCCAAACTTGCAGACGTCTTCAAAAGTATTATAAAGTGGGGTCGGCGCTAAACGAATTACATTTGGTTCACGCCAGTCAACAATTACGCTATTATTTTTAAGCGATTCGAAAACTTCTTTGCCTTTTTCCATCATTAAAATGGAAACCTGGCAGCCGTGTTCTTTTTCATTTCGGGGAGTAATTATTTCTATAATTTTTTTAGAAGATGAAGCATTAATATCGTCCAGGATAAAAAATAAAAAAGCACTGAGCTTTTTCATTTTTGCAACAACATTTTCAAAGCCTGCTTCTTCAAAAATATCAAGCGAAGCATTATGAGCAGACATATTCAGCAATGGTGGTGTACTTAACTGCCAACCTTCAGCGGTAGGAATAGGTTCAAATTCTTTTTCCATTTTAAAGCGCTTTTCCTTATTGGTTCCGCACCAGCCGGCAAGTCTTACAAGAGAAGTATCAGAAATATGACGGCGATGGATAAACGCACCTGCGACAGAACCTGGGCCTGAGTTTAAATATTTATAAGAACACCAGCATGCAAAATCAACGTTCCATTTGTGTAGCTCTAATGGGATGTTACCAACAGCATGTGCCAGGTCATAACCACAATAAGCGCCAACATCATGAGCGGCGGTAGTAATTGTTTCCATGTCAAACACCTGACCTGTATAATAATTTAAGCCCCCAATAATAACAACTGCCACTTCATTATTATGTTCTTTTATTGCCGCAACAATATCTTCATTGTGTACAGTGTGTTCGCCATTTCGTGGCTGCACTTCAACAATAACTTTTTCAGGATCTAATCCGTAAATAAGCGCCTGAGATTGTAACGCGTATTGATCGGAAGGAAATGCTTTTGCTTCACAAATAATTTTGTATCGTTGTTTGGTTGGCCGATAAAATGAAATTAATAATAAATGCAAATTGATGGTCAATTGGTTCATTACAGTAATTTCATCTTCCTGCGCACCCAGTATTGGCGCCAGTTTGGAAGGAAACATTTCATGATATTTTATCCATGGTTTTCTTCCATGAAAATGACCTTCCACACCAAAATTGGCCCAGTCTTCCAAATTATTTAGAATATATTCCTGCGCTATTTTAGGTTGCAAGCCCAAAGAATTGCCTGTAAAGTAAATGCTCTCTTTTCCATTAAATATTGGTATGTAAAATTTTTCCCGGAAGCCTTTAAGCGGATCTTCATAATCCAGTTGCTTAGCAAAATCTAATGAATTTTTAAAAGGATGATGATTATCTTTTTGCATTTAGTTAGTATCACAAATTTATTGAAACCTTTCGCTTACCACCAGATTTTTATTTCCATTTGTATATTTATAAAAGCCTTCTCCTGTTTTAACTCCCAGGCAATTTGCCTGTACCATATTAGTAAGTAAAGGACATGGAGCATATTTTGAATTGCCAAATCCTTCAAACAATACCTGCAGAATAGAATAACATACATCAAGACCGATAAAATCTGCAAGCTGCAAAGGCCCCATTGGATGCGACATTCCAAGCTTCATAACTGTATCAATTTCTTCAACACCGGCAACACCTTCATATAAACTATAAATTGCCTCATTGATCATTGGCATTAAAATACGATTAGCAATAAATCCCGGATAGTCATTAACGACACATGGAGTTTTTCCTAATTGTTTACTTAGCTCAATAATTTCATCAGTAATTTTTTTATCAGTACTATACCCGTTAATAATCTCAACCAGTTTCATAACCGGAACCGGATTCATAAAATGCATTCCGATTACATGCTGCGGCCGGTTTGTGACAGATGCAATTTTTGTAATTGAAATAGACGAAGTGTTGGTTGCAAGAATACAATTCATTGGAGCAGTTTCATCAAGCTGTTTAAAAATTTTTAATTTCAGATCAACATTTTCAGTTGCAGCTTCTATTATCAAATTTGCACTTTGCACGCCCTTTGTAAGTGAAGTAAAAGTTGTAATATTTTGTAAAGTTTTCGCTTTTATTTCTTCTGATAAAGAACCTTTTGAAATTTGCCTGTTACAATTTTTATCAATTAATTGAATTGCCTTATCCAGTTGTTGTTGCGATACATCTACGAGATTTACTTTAAAACCATTTTGCGCAAATACATGCGTAATGCTATTTCCCATTGTACCTGCACCAATTACTGAAACTGATTCAATCATATAAATTAAAAAACTTGATATTGTAAATGTACAGTTGTTTAATAATTTCCGCCTAATTGAAATTATAAAAAAACAAACGTTAAGATTTTCTAATCATTTATATTCTTTAAACTTTAAGCACAGATTTTTGTCTGATTTTTAAAATCAATTTTATTTTATCAGGCACTTACATTTTTAACTCCATATATACAGGTTTTTATTTTTGCCCGTTACTCAACGGGCTTTTTTGTATATTCAATTATGACTTAATAATTTTATATGCAACAAATTGCAATTGAAAACCTGCTATTAATAGATATCGAAACCGTTTCAGGCGCAGAACATTTTCATTTATTAAATGATGAGTGGAAGGAACTGTGGACAGAAAAAATTTTTAAAAGCCTCCCGCCTGATGTAACCGCTGAAGAATATTATCCAAAACGTGCAGCGATACTGGCGGAATTTGCAAAGGTTGTGTGCATCAGCTCAGGATATTTTAAAAAAGAAAATAACGAATGGCAATTGAGAATAAAATCTATTTATTCAGAAGATGAAAAGGAGGTGCTGAATAATTTTTTAAAAATGATGCAGCAGTTGTATTCCAAAAATTCGAAATGGACCTTTACCGGGCATAATATTAAAGAATTTGACATTCCTTTTTTATGCAGAAGAATGTTGATAAATAATATTGCCATACCGCCTTACATGGATTTTCAAAATATGAAACCCTGGGATACACCCGTGCTTGATACATTGCATCTGTGGCGCTTTGGAGACTACAAGCATTATACTTCACTAAAGTTGCTCGCTGCTACTCTTGGTGTTCCATCGCCAAAAGATGACATTGATGGAAGTAAAGTTGGACAGGTTTTTTGGAATGAGAAAGACCTGAAACGCATTGCCATTTATTGCGGAAAAGATGTAGCGACTGTTGGTAATGTAATTCTTCGCTTTAAAAATTTACCCTTATTAAAAGATGAACAAATTGTGTTCGTAGATAAATAATTATGATATTTTTTATTTTCAATTGATTGTTCAAGGGTTCGCGAACCTCCTTAATCCAGTATATTAAGTGTTTCAATTCTTTCAAAATACTTTCTATTCAAAGTCGCTAAAGATAAATTATTTGCCACTGCTGTTGCTGCGATAAATAAATCTGCAACATCAATTTGTTCGCGTTTTTCTTTTAATACATGATTTATTGCAACAGCAGTGTCGACAGACAACTCATCAAAAGCAATAATTATTGAAATGGCTTGGAGTACATTGTCCCAAAACTCCAATTGATTTTGGGTAGCACCTGAATAGATTTCGTATTTAGTTATCGATGAAATGGCAAATTTATATCCCTGTCGCACTAATGTAACCCAAATAGAATTGGCCTTATCAGTTTTGCGATAGTAATCAAAATAGAAGTATTAACCAGGATTATTTTGTCCGCCATTGATTGATAGCTTTTGTGTTTTTAGCAATTGTTTCTAATTGCTTTTTGGTTGCAGTAGGACCGTTCAAAAGCAAAGCCTCTAAGTCAATTAATTTGGGACTGTTGGCTTTTTTTCAATCTCTGCTTTCAGTTGCTTCAATTATCCTGTAGGTAAAGTTCTTATAATCTTAAGTAACTGCTCAAATTCTATATTTATTTGCACTGCCATAATCCCAAATTTAAGAAGTTTTGATAGAAAATAGATCGTCATCCTTTACCTACATTCAACAAATCTTTATATTAATTCACTATAAACATGGAAGAAACTAATGTCTTAACTATCATCAGTAGCTCTCAAATTTTAATCTTTAAATATCCGCTTCCACATAATTTTCGACAGGTTCACAAGTACAAACCAAATTCCTGTCACCATAGGTATTGTTAACCCGGCTTACTGAAGCCCAAAATTTATTTTGCCGTAAATATTCCAGCGGAAATGCCGCTTTGCTTCGTGTATAGCTATGCGTCCATTCATCTGCAGTAATTACTGATAAAGTATGTGGCGCATTTTTTAATACATTATCTT
>CBIGQT010000173.1:0-6402 GCA_966191655.1 uncultured Ginsengibacter sp. | reverse complement strand
CAAAAGCAATGCAAGCAAATTTGCATTTACCAAATATGTTGAAAATTTAGCCGGTAACGAAATTGGTTTAATCGATTGCCAGGTGTATTCCCCTCACCTCGAAAGCCTTGGCGCCGAATTTATATGCAGAAAAAAATTTACAGAGCTGCTGCAAAAATTAATTATTTAAAGAAATTTTTTTTGCCGGATATCTTGCGGCGTGCTGATAAACAAGTCCCCTTATGTAATCATTTTCAGCATAAGGCGTAAGGCGGTATTTTAATTCATCCAATGTGTTTATAGCAATATCAGTTGGCAGATAGCCCATTCCATAAAATCTTCCTTTCTCCATCAAAATACAACTTTGCTCTTGCTGTTGTAATCCAAAATCAATTAAGGCAAAGCTGGGCAATTCATTATCCAAATGGTTAATACATGCCATTACTCTTTTGTTATATTCCAGCGCAGTTTCTTTCTGTTCGCACGCTCCTTTGCACTTTTTCTCAGCAAGTAACCGGCAGCTTATACTTTCTGATTGCAAAAAGCAAAGCTTCGGGCAAAGCTCAAATTGATACATTAATTTTCTCAATAAATTATGGCCTTCAGCAAGCAGGTTAAAAGTGTATAAAGATTTTATATTTCTTTTCTTTTTTTCGATGCATAATCTAATATATCCTTTCCTGTCTTCAAAAAAATACAAGCCATACGCCTGCTCAAACCTTTTCTGGCTGCGATTTTGCTCCGGCCACATTTTTTTTATTTCAATACTTTCCAAAATGAAAGCCATCAATTCCGTTGCAGTTGTTTTATAAGTAATATTATAAATCTTCTTTAAAAATTCCTGCTTTTGCCGGTTGGTTTTATTGTTAGAAAAATGACTGTTTATTCTTTTCGACAGGTTTTTTGCCTTACCTACATAAATAACTTTTCCTTTTTTATCATGAAAATAATAAACGCCGGGTTGGTGAGGCAATTTCTTTATCACCTGTGCAGAAACATTAGGTGGTAAAAAATGTTCTTTACTTTTCGCTTTCAGCATCGTCTGCACATGACCGTTAGTGTCATTCAAAAGTAAATGATGAAACAATTGTGCAGTTGCCTGGGCATCTCCACCAGCCCTGTGCCGGCCTTCAATTGCAATACCAAGATGCCTGCATATTTTCCCCAGCCCGTAACCGGGAGCGCCCGGCAGGATCTGTCTTCCCAATCTTACGGTACAGAGCTTTTTGCAATTCAGGTCGTAGCCTGATTGTGCCAGGTGATGTTTTACAAATGAATAATCAAAATTTACATTGTGTGCAACAAATATTTTATCATTCAACAATTCAAATAATTCATTGGCGATACTGCTGAAAGGTCGCTCGTATTCTACCATTTCGTTCGTAATTCCTGTAAGAGCAGCTACATATTTGGGAATCGTATAAACAGGATTCAGTAATGTATGAAACCGATTTATTACTGTTTCCCCATCAGAAATAAACACAGCTATTTCTGTTATTCCATTTGCTGCAGCATAGCCGCCCGTTGTTTCAATATCTACTATGGCGTATAACAAATTATTCTTTTGGAGTGTAAACTTACTAACTTCCTTAGTTATAATGTGCATCTTGTTTTTATTACATTTGCAGGCTATAAATTTTCGGATAAATTATGGATTTAAGTAAAAATTATATACCTGCAGCAATTGAGGAAAAATGGTATCAACACTGGCTTTCAAAAAATTATTTTAAAAGCCTGCCTGATCAGCGGCCGGCTTTTACTGTAGTTATTCCGCCACCCAATGTAACGGGAGTGTTGCACATGGGGCATACTTTAAATGAGACCGTGCAGGATATTCTCGTTCGCAAAGCCCGCATGAACGGCTTTAATGCCTGCTGGGTTCCCGGCAGCGACCATGCTTCTATTGCTACAGAAGCAAAGGTTGTAGATATGTTGAAAAGAGAAAAGAACATTCATAAGAAGGATCTTTCGAGAGAAGAATTTTTGAAATATGCTTTTGAATGGAAAGAAAAATACGGTGGCATAATTTATAACCAGATTGAAAGGCTCGGTTGCAGTGTGGATTGGGACCGGGTAAACTTCACTATGGACGACCATTATTATAAAGCTGTTATCAAAGTTTTTGTTGATCTATATAATAAAGGACTCATTTACCGGGGTGCAAGAATGATTAACTGGGACCCTGCTGCAAAAACAGCATTGAGCGATGAGGAAGTAGAGTACAAAGATGTGATCGGAAAATTGTATTATATAAAGTATAAAATAGCCGATTCAACCAAAGACGAACACATTATAATCGCAACGCAGCGCCCGGAAACCATTATGGGAGATACGGCAGTTTGTGCAAATCCTAACGATGAACGTTACACGAAAATGAAAGGCAGGAAAGTTCTTGTTCCTTTAATCGATAAAGAAGTACCGGTAATTTTTGATGAATATGTAGATAAAGATTTTGGTACAGGAATTTTAAAAATAACTCCCGCACATGATATTAATGATTTTAATATCGGGCTTAAATATAACCTGCCTGTTGTAGATACTTTAAACGAAGACGGAACAATGAGTGAAGCTGCACAGATTTATATTGGAGAAGATCGTTTTTCGGCTCGTAAAAAAATTGTGGCAGAACTTAAAGCAACAGACTTATTAGTAAAAGAAGAAGAATATACAACAAGACTTGGATATAGCCAGCGAACTAACGTAGTAGCAGAGCCGAAAATATCCACGCAATGGTTTGTAAAAATGAAAGAGCTGGCGCAACCTGCGCTGCAAGCCGTTACTTCAGGAAATATAAACATTCATCCGGGAGAAAAGTTTAATGCCACTTATAAGTATTGGCTGGAGAATGTAAAGGATTGGTGCATCAGCCGGCAGCTTTGGTGGGGGCAACAAATTCCAGCATGGTACGACGAAGATGGAAATGTTTATGTTGCAGAAAGTGAAGAAAAAGCTATACAACTGGCAAAAGGCAATGTACAATTAACAAGAGATGAAGATGTGTTAGACACCTGGTTTTCATCATGGCTTTGGCCGATAGAAGTGTTCAATGGAATTACTGACCCGGGAAATAAAGACATCAATTATTATTATCCAACGTCAGTGTTGGTTACAGGGCAGGACATTATTTTTTTCTGGGTTGCCAGGATGATTATGGCCGGAATGGAATACATGAAAGAAAAACCTTTCAGTGATGTTTATTTTACAGGAATGGTTCGTGATAAACAGGGAAGAAAAATGAGTAAAAGCCTCGGTAATAGTCCGGATCTTTTGCATCTGATTCATGAATACGGAGCGGATGCTGTTCGTTTTGGAATTATGATTTCGTCTCCTGCAGGAAACGATCTTTTGTTTGATGAAGGAAGCCTGGAACAGGGAAAATATTTCAATAATAAATTATGGAATGCTTTAAAGCTGGTGAAGATGTGGAGGGAGAAGTTGTCAGGCGAAAGTAATGAGTTGTCAATTAAGATTAATACTAACAGTTTTGCAATTAACTGGTTTGAAAATCGTTTAAATGAAGTAAGGATAGAAGTTGATAGTTTAATGCGCCAGTTTCGCTTAAGTGAGGCATTAAAAACAATTTATTCGCTTATATGGGATGATTTCTGCAGTTGGTATCTCGAATGGATAAAGCCGGGATTTGAAGAAAAAATTTCAGAATACATTTATTTTAAAACAATTAATTTTTTTGAAGACCTGCTACAGTTACTACATCCTTTTATGCCATTTATTACAGAAGAAATTTATCATCTCTTAAAAGACAGGAATGATGATCTTATTGTTAAACAATTTAGTCCGGTGGGGAATAAAGATGCAGCTATTTTGCAACAGGGAAATAAGCTTAAAGAATCAATAACCGCGATCCGCGATGCAAGGAATAAACACAGCATCCGGCAAAAAGATGCCATAAAATTATATATAGAAACTAACGATAAAGAGCAATATGAAAACATTGAAGACATTCTTGCCAAACAGGTTAATGCAGAAAGTATTGGCTTTTCAGCCCAACCGGAAAATTCTTTTATTACGATAGTTGCCGGAAAAGAAAAGATATATATTGAAGCTGATATTGAAGTAGATAAAAATGTTCAAAAAGAACAACTCTTAAAAGACCTTGCCTATCTTAAAGGTTTCTTAAATAGCATTGACAAAAAATTAAGTAATGATAGATTTGTACATAATGCAAAAGCAGAAATAATTGAGCTGGAGCGCAAAAAAAAATCAGATACAGAAACTAAAATTGGTACGATCGAACAAACGCTTTCTTCTTTACAATAAAATAAAATTTTTAAATAAGGCTTTCTAAAATACCGCTATGAAACTATCAATGAAATCATTTCTATTTATTGTTTTGTTTGTGAACAACAGCTTATTATCTTTTGCGCAAAATGATAGTATTATCAAAGTACCTAAATTTAAGCCACCTGCGGTAAAATCGTATCTTGGCATAAACACAAATGGGGCTGCTGTTACAAAAGAAGAAGCCGCTCAATTAATTTCGCTGCCATTAAAAGTAACAGACGATAAAAAAAATATTTATAATATAACTTCTTACCATTTCCTTTATAAAAGAAAAGGGGTAATTGAAGATGAAGCAACAGGAAAAAGGAGTGTCACTTTCACAAATCTTGCAGATTTTTTTAAAACCAGTCCGCTTCCAAAAGCCTGGGTTGATAATTTGAAAGATGGCTTTCAAAAAGATGAAGAACTATATTTCTTTGATATCATTGTGACTGATAATAAAAACAGGGAATTCTTTGCACCCGATTTGAAAATAACTATTCAATAATGAAATCAATTAAAGCAGTTGGCTTAAATGATCTTTATTTAATTCATGACCTTGCACATGCAATATGGCCTGATGCTTACGGTGATATTTTATCTAAAGAACAATTACGTTATATGCTTGAAAAAATTTATTCTCTTGCATCACTTCAAAATCAGTTCATCTCCTTACAACACAATTTCATTCTTGTGTATGATAATGATATTCCGGTAGGATTCGCATCATTTTCCCGGAAAGAACAAGATAGCCCGGCTTTTCACCTGCATAAAATTTATGTTTTACCCCAACAGCAGGGAAATGGCATAGGTAAAATGCTTTTGGAATATGTAATAAATTCTGTAAAAGAAAAAGATGCTATGTCGCTTAATTTAAATGTTAACCGCTACAACAAAGCCCTCCATTTTTATAAAAAACAGGGCTTTGAAATTATAAGAGAAGAGAATATTGATATTGGCCAGGGCTATTTTATGAATGACTATATAATGGAATTAAGACTCTGAAAATTTATCCATTTATTTCGCAACTTCATCCATCTACTCAAGAAAACCCTGCCAATTATTCAATAATTTGGAATGGCATGCGAATAGATTGTAAATTGATATTGTTTTTATTCATTATTTGCTTCAAAGAAAATTTCGTGTCGTAACAGATACCTATACAAAATTGAAATGAAGGATTTTAAGATCATGGAAAATTAGAAAGTAAAAACAAGTTTGAAATAATCCTATAAAAACAAATCCTGCTAATTTCTGATTTTTTAAAAACTATAATTCCACCTAACAGAATTATATTTTATTATTTATGTATAAAAAAGCCATTATAATTTTTTTATTGGTTTGCAGATGTGGCTATTTATTTTCACAAGGCCACTATATAGACAGTCTTATGGATTGGATAAATAAACATCCAAAAATTGATTCTCAATATATTCAAACACTTCACCGCATTAGCTATCGATATAGCGAAAAAGATATTAAGAAAGCCTATTATTATTATCAAAGGGTAGAACAACTAAGTGACAGCATGAACTTTACTTTTGGCAAATCACTTGCTCAAATTAATATTGGCCTTTTACTCCTGAATTCTGCGAGCTTTGATGCGAGCAACAATGCATTTTTTAAAGCGATTGACTATGCAGAAGAATGTGGATCTGTAAGATTAAAATTAGTATCTCTTAATAATATAGGTGATAACTTTTTAAGCTTAAGAAATTTTGATAAATGCAGGGAATACACAAAAAAGGCTATTCCATTAAATATACAGTTGAAAACATGGAGAGGGGTGGCAATTAACTATGAATTATTACATCGTTGCGATTTCAACCAGGGATTATATGAAAGTGCAAAAAATGACCTGCTTCAGGGAATGCCTTACGCTTTACTGACAAACGAAAGTTATGTTTATTCACAGTATTATTTAGGTTTTGGAAAGTTAGATGCTATTGCTAACAAATATGATTCGGCAAAATATTACTTTAATAGGGCTATCCTGGAAGCGAGAAAAGAAGGAGATACCAGGAATGAGTTCCAGGTATATCTTGCGGAAGGCCAATATTTAAATAACTTATCAACCGCAAAAAAAATAGCAGCTCTTGATACTGCCTTAAGCATAGCAAGAAGCGTTAAATATTATGAAGG
>CBIGQT010000172.1:0-6411 GCA_966191655.1 uncultured Ginsengibacter sp. | reverse complement strand
TCAGGAACAAGCCCTTCGTGCGTAAAGTGAAGTAAAGTTTTATCGCCTTTGGTGGTTATATCAAAAACCATCTTTGTGTTTGTCCATTCATATTTATCTTTTTCAAGCCAATTGAGTTTACTATCTGTAACAAGCCATACAACTTTTTTGTTGGGAATAACTTCAACCAATTTTTGTTTTGAATAATGGCGACCGGGATGGCAAATGACAAATTCATCATTGAGTTTTGTGCTGCTGCCTTCAAAATCTTTGCTCCACCATTTTGAAACTTCTTTGACGCAGTTGAAAACTTCCTGTGGTGATTTTGTAACTTCTATTGTTGCAGTGAAACTTTCTATTAAGTTGTACAGCTTCTCTTTAATGACAAAATCACATACCTGAACTAATCTGTCATGCTCGTTCTCAGGAATAACACCATCATATGTAAATTTGAGCAGTGTTCTGCTGTCTTTAGGAGTTAATTCAAAAATCATCTTTGTTCCTGTCCATTCAAAGTTGTCCGAATTGCGTAAGCTATCAGTAACAAGCCATACCACTTTCTTATTTGGCACCACTTCAATCACCTTGTTTTTTGAATAATGCGAATCTCCTGACCTGAATACAAACTCATCGTTAAGCTTTATATCTTCTCCTTCAAATTCTTCCGGCCACCATTGTGAAAGGTTAATAACATGATTGAAAACATCATCCGGGGATTTTTCAACTTCAATTACTACGGAGTAGTTTGTTTTTTTCATTTTATGATATTTATTTTTTTACTTGCTCCCGACTGCTTCTTTTACTTTCGCCACATTCGGTCCCGCTCCTGCGCCTTCATAAAAAGACATGTCTTCGTCTATTCCCACCAACCGCCAGCACTGTCCTCCGGGAGCCTGGAAATAAAGATGAGGATCCGGTATATCGAGCTTTCTCACGAGGCCAGACTCAAGGATTTTTTGGTTCAATTCCTCTACGTTGTCAGATTTAATTTCCAGCCACATTACTCTTGCACTTCGTACAAACTCACTCTCATCAGGAACATCTCCATAAAGAAAAGCGATAAAGTTTTCTCCCAGGCGAAGGAAATCTCTTTCATCTTCTGCTTTGGTGATTTTACCACCGAGAACATCACAATAAAATTTACAAATATTGTCCCGGTCTTTCACTGGAACTATTACCGATGAATGGTTTCCAAAAATTACTTTTGCCATGATTAAATATTTTAATTGTTTAAATTTATTTCACATAACTATCCCCGTTAGGATTGTTCATACCATTTTAGTTGTCCTTTACCTATGGTTATTAAACTTTGCAAACTTTTTTGTATAAAGCCGGTCCATGCATCGCGGCACACGTTATAACACTCATAAGTTGGGACTAATCCAATTTGAGTAAAAACCAACTGCGTTTTATCACCTTGTTTGGAAATTTCAAAAGTAATTTTATTGCCAACCCATTCAGTTGGATCCTTTGTAAATTTGAAATAGTTGTCTTCCACCAACCAAACTACTTTTTTACCGGGAATCATTTCAATGGTTTTCATTTTGCTGCGATGATTGTCTCCGAAATGATATGTCCACTCTTCATTAAGTTTGTCAGTGTTGCCGGCAATGCCTTCGCTCCACCAGGCACGGGGATTATTGATTGCTTTAAAAACTTCGGCCGGTGATTGATCTACCAGAATAGCGGTAGTAAAATTTTGACTGTTCATTTTGTTTTCTGTTTTTGATTATATAAATTGATTACTGTCTTGTTGTGAATAGCACGAAGTATTTAATAAAATAAATGCTATTGAAGCAAGTGTTGCGATTGTCTTTTCATAATTTGAGTAGCTTTTTTAACAATAAGAATTGAAAGAGCCACAATGCAATGCCTGATTGCAATAACTGCCTTTATTTTCAACCTAAGCAGTTGCCAACTGCTTTTTTTCAGGGAGGCCTTTTCCTTGAGTTATTAAATTCAACAGGCTGCCTTTAATATATTGGTCCCATCCCTTTCTGCAATCATTATAACATTCTACTTCCGGCATTAAACCAATGTGTGTAAACTTAATTTGGGTTGAATCGGTTTCACTTGAAATTTCAAAACACAAAGTAGTACCGTTCCATTCTTTTTTATCATTAAGCCAATAGAGATAACAATCAGTAACCAGCCACGCTACTTTTTTCTCTTTGATAAATTCAACAACTTTAAACATTACAAAAGTCTCCCCAAAGTGAACGGTGAAAACATCGTTTAATTTTTCAGAAGCGCCGTCTGTGTTTTCTGTCCACCATTTTGCAACAGCATTAATTGATTTGAATGCTTCTTCAGCAGTGGTGTTAGCTACAATGGTAGCTGTGTAATCTTGCTTTTTCATGTTGTTTGTTTTAATTTTTTAATTTATTGTTTAAGAGAGATTCCAGTTTTTTAAGTTTCGTTTCCCAAAATTTGTCAAAGAAATTAATGAACTTCTGTAGCTCATTAAAACCGTCCTGTTTTAGTGTGCAATAACGTTCTCTGCCGATGTCTGTAATAGAAATGAAACCTGCGTTGCACATAATTTTTATGTGCTTTGAAACAGCAGGCCGGCTCATATCAAAATTTTCCGCCAGGGCGTTTATCGTCAGACTATCTTTTGAAAGCAGTTGCATCATTTGCCTGCGGCTGGGGTCGGCAATAACCTGGAAAGCGTCAAACCTTTGTAGTTTCATTATTTGTTGCGTTTAAATGGGTAATCATTTTTTGAATATTTTGTTGCCAGCCATTGGTCATCGCATTAAAGATGGAAAGGTTAGCTTCTTTGAAACCCGACTGCTTTAAAAATAACTTTGTGCCTTTTCCATGTTTTTCCAAAGTCCATTCAACAATGGTGTCAAGTGTGAAAATGCCATTACCCGGGCCGCCTTTCCAACTATAAATTAGTTTTTGAAAAGGAACAATTTCAAGAATCTTACATGGGAAGATACCGTCCAGATCAAGGCTTGGAATTGGTTTTGTCCGGAACTGAAATTCGCATCCCAAAACAGGTTTGAAATTGTTGGGCATTAACCAAAGGGCTATTAACTCTGGTTGTGTGAGATACTCCCAAACTTCGTTTGGAGCTTGCTCATAAATCCATTCGTTTTTAATTTCTGTTTGCATATTATGTAACTTTAAGGTTACGCAAATGTATAAGTAACTTTTGAGTTACGCAAATTTTTTACGATTTTTTTGAGGGAAAGAAAAAGTTTCCTGCGGTGTTAGTCTTTCTTCTTCCAAAATTAACGTACTAAAAAAATCAAAAGAAACCACCGATGATTGCGTGTTCGCGTGGCTTTCCAGTGTGACATAATTGTTTTAGGAAAACCAGCGCCTGCCTAATAGTTTTGGTGATTTTCTAATAGTTCACAATTTGCTTAACACCCATTTCATATGTTGTAGGGGTGAAATTAAAACGGCTATTAAATTTTGAACTATCAAAGATGTAATCCCTGTCGTATTGATACATCATTTCAGGCATTTCTCTCATTAATGGTATAAATATGCCTGATAGTTTAAGCATAAACATCGGTAAAACCATTACTTTTTTTGAAGTCTTCATTTCTTTGTTGAATAGTGCAATCCATTCCTGTCCTGTCAAAGTGTTATTATCAATTGGCAAATGCCAAACCTTGTTAAATGCTTCCGGTGTATTGCCTAAAATAGCAGTTGCTTTGGCTGCATCAGGGGTATAAATAAAAGAATGTTTTTTTGTAGCATCAATAAACCAGTTTGGTCTTTTTCCCTTTAGTAAATTTTTATAAACTAGTTCGATAAGAATGCTTTTTTCATTATCGGGTCCATAAAAATCCGGAGCACGGGCAATTAAGGCTGTAAGGTTACCGGCTTTAACTTCATTCATCAGCATTTCAGCAATTTCCTTTCTTACTATTCCCTTTCTGCTTGGCGGATTGATGGGTGAATCCTCTGTCATGTGGCCTATTGCTTTGACATCGTACAGATAAACGTTATCAAAAAAGACCAACCTGGTTTTATGTTTCACACAAGCAGCAATAGTGGCTTTCATTAGTTTTGGCCACTTGTCTCTCCATACATTTATATTGTAATCAAAGCCTACTACGAGGTAAACTACTTCGGAACCTTCAATGGCTTTGTCAACCATTTCCGGGTTAGATAAGTCGGCAGGAAACAATTCGTCTGTTTCATTTACTTTCTCCGGATTGCGACTTACTAACCTGATTTGATTTGTATAATTCTTTAATTCGCTTGCTAATATTTTTCCTATTGTTCCATTTGCTCCTAAAATCGTCTGTCTCATAAATTATTGTTGTGTTTTAAGTGCCCTTATTTTTTGTCACGTTCCGTAGCATAATTACTCAATGCCCTATAGGATGCATAAAACTTATAAATATTGCTTACATACTGTCCGGTCTCCCGGCCAATTACCTCTGCAGCCATGAGTTCAACATTATCAAACCACAGGTTAGGATTCAATCCTCTCTCTTTTGCCATTTTGCGCAATTGGATTACCCGTCCGGGCCCGCAATTGTAAGCAGCCAAGGCAAATAAATGACGGTTTAATAAATCAATTTGCGGGTCCATAAAATAAGTATCGATCAACCAACGCATGTACTTGACGCCGGCATGCACATTATTATCCACGTTAGTAATCTCGCGGATATAAAATGGTTTTCCCGCTGCAGTGGATGGCAAAACCTGCATAATGCCTACAGCCCCTCTGTGACTCACCAATTTTTGATTTAATTGCGATTCCTGGTAGCCCTGCGCAACCAACAACAACCAGTCAAGATTATACCGTTGGGCATATTTTAGAAAGGGCGCCTTCAACGCATTTACATTTGAGAAAGTCCTTTTGCTGTATATCTTGGGAAGCAGATTGGTGTTTTTCACATACTGGTTGTAAAGGATATTGCCCGTTTCTGTCCCTTTTCCGTGTTGTTGCAGAAACTTATCCGCAGCCCCTTTTAATTTGGTAGATCCCTTACGAAAAAGCCAGCCATAGGAAATATCGGTGGCCAGTGGAATTTTATCATACAATACCAGATTAGGCATTACATGTAACCATAACCTGGCCACATCTTCTACCTGTGCAGAGAAAGGGATAACACCGGAATTGACCATTTCAAGAATGTCTTCTGATTCCAGGTAAGGATCTACTGTTTTAATGATGACAGGTTTTAGTCCTTTCTTTTTCAGTGAATCATTCAGTTTCATGGTTTCTGATTCATAGCTGCTGCCTTCACGCAGATAAATTTCCTTACCCGAAAGATCAGCAAGAGAGTTCAGCTTTGGAGATGTAGGGCCGCCCACAATGATCTCTTTAAGTCCTGTAATAGAAGGGATGGAAAAATCAACCAATTTTTTTCTTTCTTCAGTAATCGTCATGCCTGCATAAGCAAGATCGCCATAGCCGTCACGTAAAAGAGGAATAATCTGTTTGCGATTGACGGGTATAAATATAATCCTTACCTGGCGGGGTTTTAAATGCAATTGCTTATTGAGTTCTGTTTCAAAAAGTTCCAAAGCTTCAAAAGCAATACCACTTCTTTTTTTCAGGTCGATGGTATAATAAAGATAGGTATAAGGAACCAGGGCACGTATCCTTCTGCGGGCAACCATACTGTCAAGGTCTCCAAACTCGGGCTTACCTAATCCCAGAAATTCATTCTCTGAATTGAAATTGTATCCGGTAGTAGTATCTATACCAACACTGGAACTAGTTGTTGAATCTGTTTTTTTGTTTTGTGATTTAGTGTTTTGTGATTTTTCTTTTTGCTGATTGCAGGAAGCAACACCAAAAAAAATGATCAAACCGCTGAGTATTACTTTTACTGTTTTCATATGCTTTTGGGGCATTATTAATGCATTAAAAGATAAAAAATGCTTTGATAATCATCTAACTCAGATGCACTGCTGCAGAACCGGTATTTAAATTCAATCGCTGCTAACTCATCCTAAATTTATGAATAAAAATTCAATGGCTATGCAATTGTTAAAAGTTAATTGCCTGTTGAAACTGAAGTCGGTCAGCGAAATAAAAAATGAGAAGATACATTTTCATTCATTTGTTTCTAATTTCATCTATATAACAGCTAAGTTTAAACGTAATTAAAAGTTAAGTAAATATAATTCAAATCTCTTTTATATTTACAGCACAAGCGGACGCTTGCACTAAGGTAACCTTGCCAATGAGGGGTATATTCTGCCGTTAGTATCCATTATTGAAATTAGCAGCCTTACCAATAATAAATTGTACTTTGTAAAAAAAACATTATGAAAAAATTAATTACTCTTTTGTTTATTGTTGGATTTTGTTTCACAATTAATTCAACTAACGCTCAAACCTCTTCTCAGGCAAAAGATATCTCCGGCGCATGGGTATCAATGGACGGTAACGAATTTACGATAATGAATGATGGCTTTTTTTCATCCATATCAAGAGATTCAACA
>CBIGQT010000171.1:0-6426 GCA_966191655.1 uncultured Ginsengibacter sp. | reverse complement strand
ATGCTTAAAAATTATGAAAGTATTGACTATCATTAAACTAACAAATCCGCAAAAATATTTCATACTTGAAAATCTTGTACTATATAGTTGCAGTCCAACAACAACTCCTAATAGAGTTATTGTATAAATAAAATTTTTATAAAGACTATTGAAAGCGATAGCCCACACCGCTTTCGGTAACGATGTGCATTGTACAGCAGGCATGGATGCTTGCGTTAACTCTATGCTGCCGCCAACAATGGGAAACATACCTGAATAGAAAATAAAATCTTTACTAACTTAGTAAGTTGTTTCTTTCTCATCATTATTCATTATTAAAAACTCCTTTATGATTATCGTTCACGACATTTTTATTTGTAAGCCGGGTAATGGTTCAAAGTTTGCCAAACTGCTTAAAGAAGTTATGGCTGATAACGATGAATTGGTTAACATTATGACTGACATGACCGGCGAATTCAACAAAGTAGTAATGGTAACTAAATACGACAGCCTTGCTGCTTATGAACAAAGCTTTCAAAAATACATGCAGGATACCGAAGAAATGAAAAAGATGAAAGAAAAAATGCAGGGCTATCATGATATGTATCTTACAGGTTCAAGGGAAATTTACAAGGTTTGGTAAGACATGTTCATCCGGACTATCAATCTATGAGAATAGTTCAAATTATTACCATAAGGTGGTTTGTAAAACATGAGCCACGTGTGGGATGTTGTTGTGCCGATAGCAGGCAGCAATAACTCTAGTGTCGATTTTATCACTTCACTACATTCATATATTTAATAATAAAAGATGATTCATTTCCATCGTAACCTTTAAATCTTCTATTTCTCCCCTAACTGTCCGCTATTAATAATAATCTGTACGATTCCGTACAATCCTTTCCTGGCAATGGTTTCATAACTCATTGATTTTTAATTTTATTTAGTTTGGCACCGCAATGGAAAGCAGTTAACCAGAATAATTAAACATTTAAAAAATTAAAACAATGAAAAAGACAATCAATTTAAACAGCAACTTTTTAGTGAAGCTTAAAAGATTCTGGTTTGCAATGCAACTGTTAATTGTATCAGTTTCTTTACCCGTAATGTGCATTGTTCAAATGTCACATTCTTCTGATAAAGTAACAAAGCAACAGGAGGAAGTAATTAAAAAATCAGCTAATCAAAACGAGGTTATTGGTTTGCAAAACACAGGTAACACAGTTAGCGTAAGCTAACGGACTAATGTAAACGCTGTTCATTTGCCATTCCGATAATCTTAAAATTAAAAAATGAAACATTCATTAGTATTCATTTTAGCTTTAGCTAAATTTAACTTAAACGTGGCCGGTGCCATCACCGGCCCTCTTTAAAAGTTGATGAAGTTGATTAATTATTGAGTTGATTAAATTCAATAACAAATATTCATTATAGCAGTTAGTATTTTCTATTGAAGTTGTATTGCAATATTTGTTCATGGTAAATCATCAGGCAATAATGTCCTTTAAATTCCATTAACAACACATAAATATCAGTTAATTTTAACTTTCAAAATATTGTAAATGGAATATCAAATTGAGTTAGCAATAAAAATCTTATTAGACGCCTGGAACTTGCAAATAAGCAGAACCAATGAATTACTAAATCAGTTAACGGACGAGCAACTTGAAAAAGAAGTATCGCCCGGCAGAAATACAGGAGTTTATCTTCTTGGACATCTTACAGCGGTTCACGATGCAGTACTTCCGTTATTTGGCATTAGTGAAAAATTATATCCTCAACTGGAAGAAGTATTTATAAAAAATCCAGATAAATCAGGGCTTGAAAAGCCGTCTATAAAAGATATTAGAAATTATTGGAATGATGTGAATAATAAATTGTCAGAACATTTTAACCGCTTCACTCCCGGAGAATGGTTTCAAAAACACACTTCAGTAAGTGAGGAGGATTTTAAAAAAGAACCGCACAGAAACAGGCTGAATGTATTGGTGAGCCGCACAAATCATTTGTCTTACCACCGGGGTCAACTGGTATTTCTTAAAAATTAATGCCCGTTTATGAAGGCTTTGTTTTAGATGCCCGGGTTTTATTGATAGAATTAATCGCCGATTAAAATAGATTATTTTAGATGCAAAATTTATTTCATGCTAAACCCATCGAATAATAATTTATGTCAAACATAATTAACCAGCTTTTTAATCTTTATAAAGGCGAAGAAGACAGGAACAAAACGTTAGAAAATGTAAAAACCAATATCAGTTTTACCGGTGCTAATCTTTGGATACTGGCTTGCGCAATTATTGTAGCTTCGGTTGGTTTAAATATAAATTCTACTGCGGTAATAATTGGCGCAATGCTCATCTCGCCTTTAATGGGACCTATTGTTGGATCAGGATTCGCCTTAGGCATATATGATTTTAATTTACTAAAGAAATCACTTCGCAACCTTCTGATTGCAACACTAGTTGGCCTATTATTTTCTACACTCTATTTTTATATAAGCCCTTTTAAAGAAGCACAATCAGAACTATTAGCAAGAATTTCCCCTAATATTTATGACGTATTAATTGCTTTTTTTGGCGGACTTGTAGGTGTAATAGCTGTCACAAGAACAGAAAAGGGAAATCCGATTGCAGGCGTTGCTATTGCAACTGCGCTTATGCCTCCGTTATGTACTGCAGGTTATGGCCTTGGTACCGGCCATTTTAATTATTTTTTTGGCTCCTTATTTCTTTATAGCATCAATTGTGTATTTATCTGCATTGCCACCTATATCATCGTAAAATTTTTAAAATATCCTGCAAAAAAAATAGAGATTAAACATAAGAGACGGGTAAAATATGGAATTACTGCATTAACAATTTTAATGTTATTACCCAGCGCTTACTTTGCCTATTCATTATACAACAGGCAAAAGTTTAAAGAATCAGTAAATACTTTTATTAATAAAAAATTTCAGGGAAATACTTTAATTTATAAGAAGACAAATTATACCACCGATCCCAAAACTATTGAACTGGCATTTCTTTCCAGACGCTATACGCCGACGGAAATTAAAAATCTCAATAAAGAACTTGCTGAATTTGGCATTACCGATACAAAATTAATTATAAGGCAGGATTCAGCTTTTAACATTCGAAACTTAAAAAAAGATATAATGAATGAAGTTAAAAATACTGATACCCTTATAAATGAAAAAGATATCCAGATTAAATTTCTTGAAAAAGAAATTTCTGAAAACACTTTTGACAATGAAGAGATTTTGAAAGAAGCCGGCACAATTTTTCCCGGCTTAACATCCTTATCTATTGCTAATCATGATTTTTATACCTCCAATGATAGTAGTTTTAAAACAACGGTTTTAATTTATGGAGCAAAAAAAGAATTGAGTGAGAATGATAAAATAAAATTCGAAAATTGGCTTAAACAAAGACTTTCAATAAAGAATCTTCAAATTTTTAAACAGTAAATTATCGGGGTATCAGGTAAGTAGCAGACTGCTGCTGAACCGGAAACGAAGATTGGTTAAATATTCCAACCTCCGAAAATGAATGATTATAAAAATAAAAAAATAGAAAAAGCAAAGAAATAACCAATAATACAATGGCTAATATTTTCCATGAAACTTTTTTTTCATTTACTACCTCATCCCTGTAAAACTCACTCATTACGCCTGAAGTAGTTTCCTTGTCTCCTACCAACACAGTATGTTCCGCATTTTTATGAATTACTCTTTCGGCAGTAACAGGTTCATAAAAGTTTGCCAATTGGTCTTTACGGAAAAAAATATTTCCGGCTTCATCTTTCTGAAGAGTTCCAACAGAACTAAAATTCAGCTTTCCCCCCGAGTCTAAATTAACTTTTGCATGAAGACACCAGTTATTAATTTTTTCTTCTGCATCTTGCATTGGTATGTTGTAAAGATCGGAGATATAATTTTTCAAGCCATTCGAAAGATAATTTTCATCTTCAGAAAACACAATATTGTCGGTTGAGGGCACTATTTTTTTATTAGCAATATCAAGCAAGCCAGGTATTTCCTTAATGGTAAAACTACCTATTAGGGGAAGATGACACTCTTTATTTTGAATTAAATATGATGCGATAATATCCTGCATAGTCCGGGCAAATATCTATAATTAAAATTACACGAATAAATTATTCATCTGTGCAATCCACATTTATAATTTGCGATAAAAAATCAAAAGTGAATTAATATACCTCCTATTACCTGCAACCCGTAAACAGGATAATTGTTCCAGCGTTCGTATTTACTATTAAGAAGATTGTCTAAATCAAGCCATGCACTGAATCGTTTATTAATTTTAAATTCTGCACCGGCGCTAATATCTGTGCCGCCTTTTAAATTTTTTTCCGATCCGTCACTCAACAAAGCCTTTGCACCTGAAAATGCGGCAATATCTCCTTTAATTAAAACCTCTTTGAAAGCATTCCATCTAAGAGAACCTGTAAGTTTTAACGGGAATAATCCCCATGCTTCCTCATTATCAAGCAAACCGGTGTAGCTATTTAAATCGAGCCCCGCCGTAAGCGTAAATTTATCCTGGTTGATAAAATTCATGTCGCCATGAATCTGCAAATCATCAATTCTTCTTTCATTTTTAATATAAAAACTTTTACCATCGATGCTGTCATTTATAAACAACGGCATATTATTATAAGTTATAAATGCAGCTCTTGCATTAAAGCTGAAATGATTGCCCAGAGATGCTTTTATGCCGCCGTAATATTGTACTTCCTTTGTATTATTAAAATCCACCGGATCCTGCATATAGGGGTTTTGGCCACTAAGCGTACGGAAACTATTGGCAATATAATTTCCTATCCATCCTGCCTGGATGGTTAAAACATTTTTCTGCAACTGCGCTTCTCCATATACGTTAGGTAGCAGTTTTACATCGTTATTATTCCAGGCTGGCGTAATACCGCCATGAAAAGTAAACCTGTCGCCGTAATAAACAAATTCAGGTGTGAGCTCTACTAAATTATTAGTAACCTGAAGTCCTGAATTTTTAATTTGATATTTATCAAAATTACCTTTCAGCGTAAGTTTTACAGAAACTTCATCACTGAACTTTTTCTCGGCAGGTAAGTTAAGAAGCAATGTCGTTTCCGTTGCCTGACCTTCCCTGGAAAAAGTATGTAGTTCTAAATGCGGATCATAAATAAAATTCAAATCATTAACAGCAATATTTCTAAGGCCAACTCCTGCTGAAAAATCCTGGTAGCTTCTTCTTATATCATCTTTATTAAAACTATCCAGGCTATGATTATAACCATATTGATAATATTCATGCTGTGCAAACGCAGCATTAGCATAGATTTCGCTCTTTGGTGTAAAAGTGCTTCCATTGCCCCTTACATTTATTTCGCTGAAATCCTGGTTATCAATATTACCTCTTGAAGAAATATAATCTCCATACACGTTCAACAGGTTTTTCTTACCATCGCCAAAACTGAATGCTCCGGAAACATATGGCGTGGCAAAACTTCCAAAGCCAACTTTTAACTGGTTCCTGTCGCCCAATTGCAAAGTGGTGTCTGCATCAAGCACCAATGGTTTTAATGAAACCGGCTGGTAAGCAAAAAATAAATTTTGCGGAGGAATATTGTAAGCAAGTCTTGGCCTGGAAGTATCGGCACTAATTGGCGATGCATACAAATTTATTTTAACTGTATTGCGTAAAACAGGTTTATAAGAAGAAGTGATTTCAATCGTCTGCCTACCCGAAGTATCTTTTTGAGCATACAAAGCTGTTGTAAAAAATGAACAGAGAAAGGTTACAATAAAAAAATACTTCGGATTATATTTTTGAAAGAATGGCATAAACATTAGGTTCATTAATTTAAAGAGTTGTGCTATTTTTTTGTCGAAGGCGAAGTTTCTACTTTTGAATTTTCTTGTTCCTGACCGATAGCTATATTTAATTTATCCTGTGCTTCTTTTTTTAATTCAGGAATGGTTGCATTATCAGCTACACTCTGATAGGTTGCTTTTGCATTGAAATAATCTTTTTCCTGCAGGTAAACATCCCCTAATAAAATGTAAGCCTTCGCAACCCAGTAATCGTAAGAGCCTGTCACTTTAATTACCTGCAATCCTGCTTTTTCCGCCGCAGGCAGTTGATTCAGCGTTAAATAACAGTTGGCAATTTCATACCGGGCTTCCGCTCCCCATGCTGATTTATTAATTGCTGCAACTTCTTTAAACGCTGCAATTGCCTGCTCACATTGGTTATTAGCCTGCAAAGATTTTCCCAGAACAAGATTAGCAACGGCCTTATCATCTGTACTCAATCCTTTTTTTGTTAGTAATTCTTTTGCTGCATCATTTGCCTGTGTATAGTCTTTGGTTTGATAATAACTTCTTACCAATCCACGCAAAGCCTCCAGTTGGTTTTCAGGAGTGGTTGCCAGGTCTTTTAG
>CBIGQT010000170.1:0-6435 GCA_966191655.1 uncultured Ginsengibacter sp. | reverse complement strand
TAGGCTTGGTTTTAAGCTCTTTCGCAGCCTTGAGGTAAGGAATCAAAGTAAGATGAACAATGATACAATCTTCTTCAGGCATTTCCCATTGTAACTGTCGTACCGCTTCAATAAATGGAAGACTCTCAATATCACCAACAGTACCTCCAATCTCTGTTATAATTATATCATATTCCTTTTTTTCACCAAGTAATAACATTCTGCGTTTAATCTCGTCCGTTATATGTGGCACTACCTGAACAGTTTTGCCAAGATAATCTCCCTCTCTCTCTTTATTAATTACTGTTTGATATATTCTTCCGGTTGTTACGTTATTTGCCTGGGATGTATAAATATTAAGAAACCTTTCATAATGGCCGAGGTCAAGGTCTGTTTCGGCACCATCTTCAGTCACGAAACACTCGCCATGTTCGTAAGGATTCAGCGTGCCGGGATCCACATTAATATAAGGATCAAATTTTTGTATGGTAACTTTTAAGCCTCTCGCCTGCAAAAGTTTTGCAAGAGAAGCGGCAATGATGCCTTTACCTAAAGAGGAAGTAACTCCGCCGGTTACAAAAATATATTTGGCCATTTTATTAACATATGTCATTCAAAACAACTGTAAAATGTGAAATGCTGTTTGAACGACTAAGAAACTGACCGGCGGAAAAAAGTGAAATGTAAAATCCGTGAGGTCATGCAAACTTACAGAAAATTTTGTGTGATAGAGTAAAGTTTATGGATTTTGTGGAAAAGAATAATGATTTTGAAGATAATTCCGGTCGGGGAGGGAATTATTAAAAATATTCTTTTTTTGAAAGATAATTCCTTACATAATCATCGACTCCTTCTTCAAGAGAAAACATTTTTTCGTCATAACCTGCTTTTTTTATTTTCTGCATTTCTGCCTGGGTATAATACTGATATTTATTTCGTAAATCTTCAGGCATATCAATATATTCGATTTCAGGTTTGAGATCCATCCCGGAAAAAGTAGCTTTCACCAGGTCATTAAAACTTCTCGACTTGCCTGTACCCACATTGTAAATACCTGAAATAAAAGATTTGTAATCTTTTTGCCAGCACTCTAAAAACCAGAAACAAATTTTAAGAACATCTTTTACATATATAAAGTCTCTTAATTGTTCTCCATCTTTAAATTCAGGCTTATGTGACTTAAATAATTTCACAAAACCATTTTTTATAATTTGATGATACGAATGAAATATTACACTTGCCATTCTACCCTTATGATATTCATTCGGACCATATACATTAAAAAATTTAAGCCCCGCCCATGCCGGCGGCGATTTTAATCCGGTTGAATTATCGTCATGAACCTGGTGAAGCGCCCATTTATCAAACTCATTTTTAGAAACTCCATAAGGATTTAATGGCTGTAACTTTTCTATAATTCCCTCATCATCGTCATAACCCAATTCGCCGGCGCCATACGTAGCTGCTGAAGAAGCATAAACAAGAGGAATTTTATTTTCACCGCAATAAAGCCACATCTTTTTAGAATATTCCACATTTAAATGCTCATGAATTGAATAATCAAATTCTGTAGTATCCGTTCGTGCTCCAATGTGATATACAAATTCTATTTTAGGTTGGTCATTTTGAAGCCATTCAAAAAATATTTCTCTTTCAATTTTTTGCAAAAAATTTTTTCCTTCAAGATTGATCTCTTTATTTTTTTCAGAAAAATCATCAACTAAAAAAAGATTCTTATATCCCTCATTATTTAAAAAGGATACCAGGCAACTGCCGATAAAACCTGCAGCTCCGGTTACAACAATATTTGATTCCTTATTCATTACTCTGGCAGATAACTTTTAAAATAATTTCCTATAGCATTATCATATTTTTCTATCCATTCTTTTATGTTTCCCCACTTATTTTTATCAATGAATATTTCTCCTGAGGTTACAATTCCTAATTTTTCAAAGGGAATATTTAATAATTTTTCAAAGTTATTAATATTATCAGGCTTCACTGTAACAACTACTCTTCCTTGTGCCTCACCAAACAAAAATGCATCTTTACGAATGGAAGAATTTTGTTGTTCCACATTAAAGCCAAGCGACCTGTTAAAAGCGCTCTCAGCAAGTGTTACGAAAAGGCCGCCTTCACTCACATCATGAGCTGATTCAATTATTTTTTTATCAATCAGGTTGCTAACTGCTTCGTGCAATCGAAATTCCTCATCAAGACTAAAATAAGGTGCAGGTGAAAATTCTACACCACATATTTTATGCAAATATTCTGAACAATTAATATCATTTTTACTAGTGCCTAACAAATAAATTATGTCACCTTCATTTTTAAAATCAAGCGTCATTTTATTATCAGCATTTTCCAACAACCCAACCATGCCAATCGTTGGTGTTGGATAAACCGGTCCTGAGGGTGACTGATTATAGAAACTTACGTTACCACCGGTAACAGGTGTATTAAATTTATTACACGCTTCGGTCATTCCTTTTATACTTTCCACAAACTGGTAATATACTTCCGGATCGTACGGATTTCCATAGTTAAGACAATTAGTAACTCCCAATGGTAAACCACCGCTGCATACAATATTTCTTGCTGCCTCGCTTACTGCAATCATACAACCAACATAAGGATTTGCAAAAACATACCTGCTGTTACAATCTGTTGTAAGTGCCAGGGCTTTTGATGTATCTTTCACAGCAACTACTGCTGCATCGGATGGGCTATTCGTATTTAAGTTAGCAGTCCCTACCATGCTATCATATTGATTGTATATCCATTTTTTTGAAGCAATATTTGGAAGTACGATTATTTTTTCAGCAATCGATTTTATATCATCCGGAACAGCGATTTGATCTATTTCAAATTCATTAATTTTCTTTAAGTAAGCAGGAGCTTTATATGTTCTTTCATAAACAGGAGCGCCTCCGCCAAGTACAAGGCTTTCGGCAGGCAATTCCGCTTCCAATATATCATTCATATAAAAGCGAAGTATTTCTCCTTCACATACTTCACCAATTTGCGAACAAGGCAAATCCCACTTTTCAAAAGTTTCAATTACTTCTTTTTCTCTCCCTTTTGCAACCGTTAATAACATTCTCTCCTGGCTTTCACTCAATAAAAACTCCCATGCTTTCATATTCTTTTGACGGGTAGGAACTTTTTCAAGATGAATATTCATCCCTACACCACCCTTTGCACTAGTTTCCGCTGTTGAGCATATAATACCTGCCGCTCCCATGTCCTGCATTCCGATAACTGCGCCCGTAGCAACTACTTCAAGACAGGCTTCTAATAATTTTTTTTCCTGGAATGGATCACCTACCTGTACCGCCGGAAGATCTTCGGCGCTATTTTCTGTAATATCTGCAGATGCAAATGCCGCTCCACCCATACCATCTTTGCCGGTGGCACTTCCTGCAATAAAAACCGGGTTTCCTTCTCCTGTTGCAGTGGCACTAACGGTGCTGCACAAACGCACAACTCCTGCGCTCATAGCATTCACCAAAGGATTAGTGTGATAACAATCTTCAAAATATACTTCGCCACCGACCGTCGGCACTCCGAAGCAATTACCATAATGTCCTATTCCGTGAACAATACCACTTAACAAATGTTTTGTTTTTTCATTTTCTAGATTTCCAAAACGCAAAGAATTTAACGCAGCTATCGGGCGTGCGCCCATTGTAAAGATATCTCTGTGTATTCCCCCTACTCCTGTTGCTGCACCCTGAAAGGGCTCAATCGCTGAGGGATGATTATGGCTTTCAATTTTAAACACAACTCCCCATCCATCTCCAATATCCATAAGGCCTGCGTTTTCGTCACCTGCTTTTACGAGAAGTTTAGAGCCCTCACGCGGGAGTGTCTTTAACCATTTTATCGAATTCTTATAACTACAATGCTCACTCCACATTACTGAGTAAGCGCTTAGTTCAGTAAAATTAGGAACACGTCCAAGTATTTGAACAATTTTGTCGAACTCATCTTTTTTAAGACCAAGTTTTTCCGCAGTTGCAAATGTTATTTCCATATTTATTTAGAAGCGCAAACTTACACCCTCCTGAACTTTATTTAAAAAAACTGGTGTAAATATTTTAACTAACTTCCCACAATTAAACTTTACGGATTGTTTTATTTACTTTTTACATTTTACCTGGTTCTTTTTTGCTGGATTATTACACGTCTTAAATTTTTTAAAGACTCGAAGATTGAAAACCGAATTCTTATTACATTATTTTTAATCAGGGTTTTGGTTGGATTAATAAACGGCTACATCAATTTATATTACTATCCCGTTTCTGACTCTGTGAGTTTTCATCTGCAGGGAATCGATGAATACCATCTTCTCTTTCAACACCCAACGGAATACTTTACCAATATTTTTCATAGTAATCATAGTATTCGATATGGTAATTTTTTAGAAAGTTCCGATTCATATTGGAACGATACAAGAAGCAACCTTATTGTGAAATTACTCTCGGTATTCAATATTTTCAGCCGAACGAATTTTTTTATCAATTCTCTTTTCTATAACTTTTTAATCTTTTTTGGTGCAGTAGGATTATATAGAGTTTTTATAAAAGAATTTCCATTCCAAAAATTGGTTTTAATTGTGTGTATTTTTTTATTACCGTCAACGATTTACTTCAGTAGCAGCATCCATCGCGACGGGCTTATATTATTATGCCTTTCTATGCTTATTTACCATTTGTATTTTATGATGATGAATAAGAAATATACATTAAAAAGTATTCTTATTTGCCTTGTCTATTTGGTCTTTATTCTGCTTCTAAGAAATTTTGTTTTTATAATACTCGTTCCATCCCTTATTGCCTGGATCCTTGCTGAATACAAACCCAAATATTCACTTGGGATATTTTCATTTGTTTATCTTTTTATCAGCATATTGTTTTTCTGTTCCGTATATCTACCACCTGCTTTTAATTTACCTGCCCATGTTTCAAGCCGCCAGTTGGATTTTATTGAGATAGCAAAACGGGGGGCTTCCGCAATAAATATTAATCCATTATATCCTAATTTCAAAAGTTTCTTCAGTAATATTCCGCAGGCGCTTAATCACAGTTTGATGAGACCTTACCTTACTGAACATAATAACTTCTTATATATTCCTTCGGGGCTGGAAGTATTTTTTTATGAAATTCTTTTTTTTCTTTTCATCCTGTGTCGCAAAAAAAATATCGTATTTAGTCCTTTCATTTATTTCTCAGTTTTCTTTACGTTTACTATGTTACTGGTAATAGGTTATACTATTCCGATAATTGGGGCCATTGTACGGTATCGCAGTATTTACCTGCCATTTCTAGTAATTCCACTGATTTATTATACCGATTGGAAAAAACTCAAGGGCTTATTTTATATTAAATAAAATAATATATTTATTTTTTATCCACAGTTGTGGAAATTTTAACCACATTTAAAAAAAAATCTTTGTTATTCTAACCTATAACTCGTTTTTTTGCTATCTAAATTTAAAAAAATGCAATCTTTAAGACTCAATGCTCTTTACACATTAATTTCTAATTCGGGAACGGAAAACGCTCCCAAGTCGAAAAAAATAACGGGAATTTTCGGTGAAAATGTTTTTACACTACAGAAAGCACGGGAATTTCTTAGTGATGATGCTTACAAAAGCCTCAAATCTTCTATCAAAAGCCAAAATAAGATAGATCGTAATATGGGTGACCAGATTGCTTCCGGTTTAAAAGCATGGGCGGAAACTAAAGGCGTAACGCACTTCACCCACTGGTTTCAACCGCTAACCGGGGCAACCGCTGAAAAGCACGATTCTTTTTTTACTTTAAAAAGCGATGGTTCTGCACTTGAAGAATTCGATGGTGATGCATTGATTCAGCAAGAGCCGGATGCTTCATCTTTCCCAAGTGGAGGAATAAGAACAACGTTTGAAGCCCGTGGTTATACGGCATGGGATCCATCATCTCCTCCTTTTGTTATAGAAATAGGCCAGGGCAAAACATTATGTATACCTACCATATTTGTTTCTTATACCGGTGAATCACTTGATGCTAAAACACCGCTTCTAAAAGCTCTTGTGGCTCTTGATAAAGCAGCAATTGACGTATGTCAGTACTTTGATAAAAATGTGACAGCTGTGACGCCTACACTTGGATGGGAACAGGAATATTTTGTAATAGATGCAGGGCTTGCAAACGCTCGTCCCGATATTGTGATGACAGGACGCACAGTTTTTGGCCATGCTCCTGCTAAAGGTCAACAATTGGAAGATCATTACTTTGGCTCCATTCCCGAAAGAATTTATTCATTTATGAGAGATTACGAAGAGGAAGCATATAAGCTGGGTATTCCCCTTCGTACAAGACACAATGAAGTGGCACCATCGCAGTTCGAATGTGCTCCTATTTTTGAAGAAGTGAATCTTGCAGTAGATCATAACACTTTGCTAATGGATGT
>CBIGQT010000169.1:0-6457 GCA_966191655.1 uncultured Ginsengibacter sp. | reverse complement strand
TACCCTTTGAGGTTAAACGTATTTATTGGACTTATTTTACACCGGAAAGTGTAAATCGCGGAGGCCATGCTCATCATCAGTTGGAACAAATATTGGTCGCTGTTGCCGGAAAAATAATAGTGACGACCCAAATGCCGGGAGCGGAAGAACAGAGAACTATTTTGGAAACTGCAAATCAGGGAATTCTTCTTCCAAAATATTGCTGGCACAGAATGCAATACAGTCACAACGCTGTGCAAATGTGCATAGCTAATATGGCTTATGAAGAAACTGATTATATAAGGGATTATGAAGAATTTAAAAAATTAGCATGATCATTCATCCGTTAGCAGACGTGCAAACAAGAGACATTGGGGAAGGAACTAAGGTTTGGCAATTTTGTGTAATTCTAAAGCAAGCCAAAATAGGAGCTAACTGCAATATCAATTGTCATGTTTTTATTGAGAACGATGTATTAATAGGAAATAATGTTACGATAAAGCCAGGGGTTCAATTGTGGGACGGAATAGTGATTGAAGATGGTGTTTTTATTGGGCCTAATGCCACCTTCACCAATGATTTAAAACCCCGTTCAAAACAATATCCGGAAAATTTTTTGAAAACAATTGTAAAAAAAGGGGCTTCCATTGGCGCTAATGCCACTATATTGCCGGGTATTACGATCGGTGAAAATGCTATGATAGGCGCCGGAAGTGTTATTGTAAAAGATGTTCCACCCAATACAGTATGGGTTGGGAATCCGGCAAAGCAGATAAAAAAATTATTACAGTAATGAAGATTCCGTTTCTCTCCTTCGAGTTTATTAATCTACAGACAAAAGCGGAAACACTTTCATCTTTTGAAAATTTTTTTAATAGCTCGTGGTATATATTGGGACAACAGGTAAAAAAGTTTGAAGAAGAATATTCTTTATTTAATAAAGTAAAATATTGCGTTGGAGTTAGCAATGGCTTAGATGCGCTTCATATTGCATTACGAGCGTTGGGCATACACAAAGGCGATGAAGTAATTGTACCCTCCAACACTTATATAGCTACTGCTTTAGCAGTTTCTTATGTTGGCGCAACTCCTGTATTTGTTGAGCCTGATATTAATACTTACAACATAGATGCTTCTAAAATAGAAGCAGCTATGACGTCCAAAACAAAAGCTATTTTACCAGTACATCTGTACGGACAGTCTTGCGAAATGAAATCTATTATGTTCATCGCAAAAAAATACAATCTTTTTGTAATAGAAGATAATGCTCAATCTCACGGGGCTTCTTATAACGGAAAACTTACCGGAAGCTGGGGAAACATAAATGGAACCAGTTTTTATCCTGGCAAAAATTTGGGCGCCCTGGGAGATGCCGGTGCAATTACAACCAACGATATGGAATTAGCGGGAAAGGCTTCTGTGTTAAGAAATTATGGCTCACAAAAAAAATATTATAATGAAGTAGTGGGTTATAATATGCGCCTTGATGAATGCCAGGCCGGCTTCCTTTCTATAAAGCTAAAATATTTAAAGGAATGGACAGAGCAAAGACAGGAAATTGCCGGATGGTATAATGATGCCTTAAAAAATGTAAGTAACTTAATACTGCCTGCCATAGCAAAAAATGCAACGCATGTTTACCATCTATACGTAGTGCGAACAAAATTTCGAAATGATCTTCAAAAATATCTTACAGATAATGGTATTGGAACGTTAATTCATTATCCTATTCCTCCACATTTACAAAAAGCATATCATAAATTAGGCTTTAAAGCGGGAGACTTTCCGATTGCAGAGGAGATTGCAAATACTTGTTTAAGTTTGCCGATCTGGCCGGGGATGAAAAAAAATCAAATTAAAATTATAAGCACTCTAATAGAAAAATTTTATAAAGGACAATGAGAAAAATTTTAATGAATACTTCCTTTTTAAGGTTTAAAATTTCAATTTCATTATCCCTAATTTAAAAGTTTTGCTGCTCAAAAAATAAAAGAAATTAAAAATTGTTTGAATTAGAAACATCCCATAATTTAAATTTCGAAGAAAAGAATATTAAATCATTAAAATTTTTGCTTACGGAAGAAAAAGGGAAATGCTGATATTATTATGGAGTTAATAACTTATATAATTATGATTTTTTACATGATAAAAAAGAAATTTTAAAACCTGCCATTAAACTGCAAAAACAAAAATAACCATTATCGGATTCCATGATTTTTTAGTAATGGAATCGCAAAATCTTTCTCAGGTCAATTAATGAAACATTGCAAATTGTAGTTTTTATCAGTAACTTTTGGAATAAGCATTTTTAAACTTTATAATTTAAGTTGAGCTTGAATACTGTTTAAACCAATTAAGTCAAAAGGATTTATTTTTACATAATTAGCCTGTCTTCAACAAAAGATATTTATTTTAAAAATTATGCGTATAGCAATATATAGCCGGGGATTGGAAGCCGAGCAGCAGGAAGGTATCAGGTTATTGCTTGCTGAATTATCCCGCTATAAAATTGAGCCCGTTGTTTTTCAGAATTTTTTTAACCAGTTTTACTCTTCTGTTGATATTTCAAATAAATATTCAACCTTTAATAGCCCTGATGATCTCGAAGATATTGACTTCCTGATAAGTCTTGGAGGAGATGGGACTCTTCTTGATGCGGTAACTTTTGTGGGTGATAAGGGAATTCCTGTATTGGGGATTAATTACGGTCGTCTTGGCTTTCTTGCAAGTATTGGAAAAGATGAGATGCACATTGCCGTTAAGGCTCTGGCGCAGAGAACTTTTATGCCGGATAAAAGAACTTTGCTTCATCTTGATGCTAATATGCCTTTGTTTAACGGTGTCGCGTATGCGCTAAATGAATTTACAATTCATAAGAAAGATACATCGCCTATGATTAAAATTCACACTTACTTGAATGGTGAATTTTTAAACACTTACTGGGCCGATGGCCTTATTGTATCTACTCCGACAGGTTCTACCGGTTATTCATTGAGTTGCAACGGACCCGTTGTTTTTCCTGAATCTGCCAGTTTTGTTATTACCCCGGTTTCGCCGCATAATTTAAATATAAGGCCATTGGTGGTACCGGATAATACTATTCTATCTTTTGAAGTAGAAGGGCGAACAGATGGTTTTTTATGCACATTAGACAGCCGGCGGGAAATAGTTACAAAAGAAGTTTTACTGGCTATACGTAAAGAAACTTTTAGTGTTAACCTGGTACGTCTTAATGAAAATAACTTTTTGCAAACATTACGCAACAAATTATCGTGGGGTTTAGATAAAAGAAATTAATGGCAAATTTTTAACTTGCATATATAATTAAAAGAGTGTTTCTTCGTTTAACCAACTGTGTTTATTACACTTATCTTGCACCTATTATGAAAAAATTTTTTGTAATTGCTATAATTGTTACTGCGTTCAATATTAAAGTCAGCGCACAATACGAAGCCGTACAGGAAGGAGAATATGGTTTAACTGCCGGCGTGGCCCACTATTTTGGAGACCTCAATAACCGGGCTGCAATTAACCGCCCAAAAATTGCATTAGGTGCTTTTTATAGAAAACAATTGAGCAATTACCTGGGCATTCGCTTAACAGCACATTTCGCTGAACTTGGATATAGCGATCAATACAGTCAAAACTCTTATCAACGCAGCAGAAATCTTAGTTTCAATACCAATATTTTTGAAATTGCATTAAGAGGGGATTTTAATTTTTTCAAATTTATACCAACCGATCCGGAGCATAGCTTTACTCCTTATGCAACGCTTGGGGTAGGAGTTTTTAGTTATGACCCTTATGCTTATTTAGGCGGTCAAAAATATTATTTAAGGCCATTAAATACTGAGGGCCAGACTTTTTATAATGGAAGGAAAGCTTATAGTACTATGGCTATTTGTGTACCAATTGGCCTTGGAGTAAAATATGCAGTAAGTGATAAAGTAAATGTTTCATTTGAAATTGCTCATCGTTTTACCACTACAGATTACATTGATGACGTTAGTACGACTTATGTAGGCATAGATAAATTTCCAACTTCTTCAGTTGCAGCAAAATTGCAGGATAGGTCTTATGAATTAGGAACTCCTATTGGTGTCGAGGGCCGCCAGCGTGGATTTAGCAAACAAAAAGATCAATATGCAATAGCTGAAATAGGAATTTCATTTAATCTTACCTCTTATCGTTGTCCTTCCGCACGTTAGCATCTCATAACATTCAGCAATTTTTTTTATGGCCGATAAATCATTTGGTCATTAGTTGATGAGCAATTGACTTAATCACTTTTTAAAAAACTCAGTATAATTGTATTTCCTTATTTTTGCTGCCCAAGTCAGGCATCCTTTCGCCTGACTTGGTTATTTTAAAACAATATGAGCCTTAGAGATAAATTAATTTCTGAAAAGCTACCAAAGCATATTGCCATAATTATGGATGGTAACGGAAGATGGGCGAAAGAAAAAGGAGAAGATAGATTATTTGGCCATTATAGCGGAGTAGAAAGTGTAAGAAATATTGTTGAAGGATGTGCCGAATTAGGAATAGAATATCTTACTCTATATGCTTTTAGTACTGAAAACTGGGACAGGCCAAAAGACGAAGTAACCGGTTTAATGGAATTGCTTGTTCAGACTATTAAACAGGAAGTCTCCACTCTTAACAAAAATAATATCAGGTTACATGTAATTGGTAACATAAAAATGTTGCCCGATGCAGCAAGAAAAGAACTTGAAGAGGCATGTGATGCCACAAAAGTGAATTCAGGTCTCAACCTTATAATGGCATTAAGTTATAGCAGCCGCTGGGAAATTATTGAAGCAGTAAAGAGCATATCTGTTGAAGTTAAAAATAAAAAACTTCATCCGGATAATATTGACAATCATGTTTTTAGTCAGCATTTATGTACCGCCGATTTTCCTGACCCTGAATTAATGATTAGAACCAGCGGAGAATATCGCATCAGTAATTTTTTACTTTACCAACTTGCGTATAGCGAATTATATTTTACCAACACGCTATGGCCTGACTTTAGAAAGGAGAATTTATACGAAGCAATATTCGATTTTCAAAACCGCGAAAGAAGATTTGGTAAAACAACCGAACAGCTTTAAATAATATATTCTACAATCAATCCGGCCCATCATTTCAAATATTCTCAAACCCTTACCAACGGGGTGATTTAACAAATACTTTTAATTAATTGATTTTATCTTGCCGCCTTATAAAAATTGATTTGATGCCTAAAATCTACAAGATTTTATTCTTAGTAGTTGTAATTGTTACTGCCAAAACAAATGCCACCTCACAGGTCGTGAATGATTCGGTTCCAGTTTCAGTAAACGTTCCTCTTGAAAATATTTTCAATGCGAAATCACCAAAGCAATATGTAATTTCAGACATTAAAGTAACGGGAACAACGTTTGATCCAAACCTTATCATTTCTATTTCAGGGCTTGCGGTTGGTGATAAAGTAACCATACCAGGCGGGGATAATTTTTCTAAAGCAATTTCCAATTTGTGGAAGCAAAATCTTGTTTCAGATGTGCAAATATATTTTACCGATCTTGTGGATGATAAACTATCTGTTGAAATAAATATTACAGACAGGCCAAGCCTTACTACTTTTAAATTTAAAGGTGTTAGCAAAAGTGAAGCTGATGATCTTACTCCAAAACTTGGACTCGCAAAGGGCAAAGTAACCCGTGTTACCGAAAACCTTAAGACAACTGCGATAAATGTAATAAAGAAATTTTATATAGATAAGGGTTTTAGAAATGTAGATGTGAAGGTAAATGAAACAAAAGACCCGAATGCTGCAAATTCTGTAAACATAATATTTGTAGTTGATAAAAATGCAAAAGTTCGTATTAAAGATATTTACTTTGCAGGCAACGAATCTGCGAGTGCACTTAAGCTAAAAAAACAAATGAAAGGCACGAAGGAAATGAGCAGGATCACTTTGTTTCCTACCACTTTAGGAAATGTTTATGATTCCGGCAGAACCAATAAAATAACCTTTACTGAATATTTGCGCACTAACGGTTATTTAATTCCCTCTAAAACAAAAGACCTTGTTGATCCGTATATTCGTTTCAAACTGGGTTCTTCAAAATTTAATGATAAAAAATACCAGGAAGACAAGCAAAGTCTTTTGAACTATTATAATTCAATAGGTTTTCGGGACGCTGTAATAGCTGATGATACTACTTACAATGATCATGGAGGCCTGGATGTTGCCGTTAAACTCAACGAAGGCAACCGTTATTATTTTGGAAATATAACGTGGAAAGGAAATACCAAATACTCTGATTCAATACTCTCATTATTATTGGGTATAAAAAAGGGAGATATTTATAACGCTGAAACGCTTAATAAGAAATTAGGAACGCAGCCCTCAGCGGAAGGAGGAGATATCAGTAGCCTGTACCAGGACGATGGTTATTTATTTTTCAGAATAACACCAGTTGAAACTGCT
>CBIGQT010000168.1:0-6476 GCA_966191655.1 uncultured Ginsengibacter sp. | reverse complement strand
TTTTAAAACGGATAACCAATTGCTAAATTAAAAACCAGGTTTCTTTTTCTCCATTCGCTGCTTCCAAAGTCAACCTGGTCTAATATCCATCTTTGTCCCTGCGGAAGCCATGGCTCCCTTATTGGCATGGCAAGATCCAGCCGCAACAAGAGAATGCTTAAGTTAAAGCGTAATCCTATACCTGTGCCTGCAGCCAATTGATTAAAGAAATCCTTTGTAAACTGCGCTCCCGGCCTGTCAGGATCTTTATTATATAGCCATATATTTCCGGCATCTACAAAAAAAGCTCCTTCAACAATGCTGTTAATCTTATAACGTAACTCAGTATTCAATTCGAGTTTAATATCGCCCGATTGATCTGGTAAAAAGTTGAGGCTATCTGAATTAGGATCCCGGTAAGTACCTGGCCCTATTGACCGGCTTCTGAATGCACGAACGCTATTATTGCCACCAATAAAAAATTGTTTGATAAAAGGTAACTGTGTATTGTTTCCATAAGGATATCCAAATCCAAGAATGACCCTGCTAGCCGACCTTAGTTTTGAATTAATAGCATAGTAATATCTAAAATCGGTTTGCGCTTTTATGTATTGTGAAAACGGTGTGTTGAAAATTCTTTTAGCGCCGTCGCTGCCTGGTTTCACTATGATGCCAGCAATATTTCCTGACAGATCTACAAGACCGTTAAAATAAAAGCCAGTTCCTTCAGGCTTATTTGCCAGCTGATCTATAGAATAAGAATAATTGGAACCCACTATAAATTGCGTATCTATTGAATGTTTTAGAACAGGATTTTTAGCAATACTGTCAAGATATAGTTGTGTAACATCTAACGCCTTTACATAATTTATAGAGATGGGATCAAATACCTGGGTAGTTTTTATGTTCTGCTTCCACGAATAGCCAAGTTCACCAAGCACAGAACTAAGAGTATATAATTTTCTCCTGTTTAACAGATCGTAACTAAGACTGATTTTAGTACTTGGTACGTAAGCATTGGTTGTATTAAATTTAAAGATGGGAGTTACAAATTTTGGAATAGTCAGGGTAGCTCCAGCTCCGAAATTATACGTATTATAACCGCTTTGATAACCGCTGTACTGAACCTCAGTTCCTACATTAGCGTGTACATCCAGTCTTTCTGCTCCTTTAAATGTATTTCGGTTGCTAAAAGTTACTGTAATTAAAGAACCAATATAATTATTGGATTTCGTGTTACCAGATAGCTCTGCACGCAAAGATTTTTTTGGGGAAGGCGTGAGGTAATAAAATGTATTTAATCTTCCTGTATCACTTTCACTATTTGGCGAATTTTCAAACCGGTTCTTTACAAATTTAAAAACATTAAGATTTATAAGCCGGCTTAGCGTTAAGTTATGATCGGTGCGGTTATAAACATCTCCTGAATCAAAACGCATAATATTTGGAAATAATTGCGGCTTAAATTTTTTACGGGGATCAATAATGTAATAACCTTCATATAAATATTTTTCATTATTGGCAGTATCTGCCCGGTTTGCATTAAGCCGGTACGTCGGATAGATGTAAACATTATCTATGATGTAAGGTTTTTTAGCAATAACCGGCGTTTGCTCTTTTACCTTTACGTACAGGTTTACCTTATGATTTCCAATGGTACTGTCATATTCAATTATTAAAGCATCCGGACTAAAATAGTAATTACCCTGTTCCTTTAAAATTGCGTCTATGCGTTCCCGTTCTCCCTTTATAATATCGAGGTTAAATGCATCTCCGGGATGAAGAAACGAATTTGATTTCGTTTTAAGAATAGTTTTACCTAATGAAGAACTGTCCACCGAAAAGCTTACCTCATTGATAGTATAAACGGGACCTGGTGTAAGAGTATAGGTTGCGTGAGCTTTTTTATGTTTAACCGTGGTATCGCCGTTTACTTCTGCATGGAAGTAGCCTATATTTTCAAGATAATTTTGAATAAGCTTTACATTGTAGTCAAGCTTTACGGTGCTTAATAAAACAGGAGGCTCGCCAATCTTTCGGAAAAATTTTCTTATGAACCCACCTTTTTTGGGATCGCCACTAAGACTATATAAATCAAGTTTAACAGGTATGCCTAAAAATTTGCTATTGGGTTTTGGGCGTGGTAATCCTTCTGTTTTTTCAACAACGGATTTTTTTTCTTTATTTGACAAAGTACTGTCGGCAACCTTAACGGAAGCGCCTGTATATAAAGCATCTCCTTTGGGTACTAATTTAGTTACATTGCAGGAGGTACAAATTAAAATAGCAAAAATTGAAATCGGTGGCTTAATCTTTAATGTCATGTGTACTCTGGTTCTCATGGTCTTTAACGCGTATCAATTGTTTCCCCGCTGGTTTTCATTGCTGAACTTTTTTCAGTTTCCATTTTATTTTCTTTTCTTATTTGCCGTTTCTTCCTGCGTTCTTCTTTAGTTATAAAAATATCTTTGAATTTATTAAAATCAACATTGATAACAAAGCCAAGCCCTGTTTCAATTACATAACCTTCAATAGTGCCTGTATAATCATTTTTACGATAAGCCCGCAGAAGATATTTACCATCTTTACTTAATTTGTAATTTATAGAAATATCGGGTGAGATAGATCTTTGCTGTGTGCTATTAGCCTGTGGCCCCTCGAGTTGAAAATCATTTCCAACGGTCACGGTTAAACGATCACTTAACAAATTTTTAGATACACCCACATTTAAATCTGTACGATCCTGTTCAGTTCCTGTTGTATAGTCCTGGGTGGTGGCTAAATCAAAATTTATATCAACTCCCTGTATAAGATTTTTTGTGAGGTTATTTAATTGTTCTGACAAGAGCCGGCTCACGCTCTGTTTTGCAAATGTAGAGGCGCTTAGCGAACCACCGCTGCTGGCAAATGGATTGTCGCCCACAAAGCGGTTTAGTAATAATAAAGCGAACACCTGCTTATTCATTTCGGCAGGTTCCTGGCGCATAATGGTGAGTTTATCTGAAACCGTATTAAGAACTGCTTTTGAAACATTATAATTTTTTTCTTCAGGCAAAATAATGTCAAAAGTTATATCGGGTTTTAAAAGCTCGCCCTTTAGTAAAAGATGCACTTCAAAAGGCAACTTTTGCTTGTAGATAGTTGTATTCGATGCATCTGAACCTAATTGGTCCTGAACGAGATCAATAGGAGCTGCATTAGCAATATAAATTGCAGTTACATCAAGTTGGGCGCTGGTTGGATCTCCCGTCCACACAACCCGGCTGCCTTTTTGTATTAAAAATTTTCTTTTAAGCAAGTTAAATGAGAAGTCATAAGAACCTTCTTCTATTTCATAAGAACCTATTAAATTTATTTTTCCACTTGCGTCTATGCCTGCCGTTAGTTCTGCGGTTCCCTTAAGTTTTAAGAAATCACCATTTGCCTCGTCCACAATCACGTTAAAAGTGGCCAGTTTACTTACTTTAATATTTACCGAGACATCATAGCCAATAAAAGGAGAAACCTTTAATGAGTCATAAGGAGCCATTAATATTGAATCTTCGGCAGTAGCGCTGTAATCTACAAAGCGTACAACTCCCTCACGTTCCTGAATGCCGGGATCTGCCTGTGGAAGCACTATTGTGAAGTCAGTTTTATCATCAATAGATAAATTTCCATCTACTATAGGATGCTCCGGCGTTCCTGTAACAGAAAGCCTGGTAGAGAAAACCACTTTACCGTAGAAGATATTGTTGTCTTTTGCAGTTGAATTAATTGCCTGAAATTGATTTGCTTTTAATGTTAAATTAAAAGTGTAATTAAAAAAATCGGTGGTATTAACTGCGCCGTCAATAACTAAAGTATTATTAGTGGTGTCGCGGATGGTAAATTTATTAAATAAAACTCCTTTATTGTTAATAATAGCAATGGCTTCCTTATCAACCCTGAAAATGCTGTTCAATGTCGTGGCATTAAATGCAACTTCATTAAAGCCTATCCTGCCATCAATATTTGGCGACTTCAAACTACCGTTTAGTGCGATTTTACCCCTCAACGATCCTCTTGCTTCTTTAATGCCGCCTTTGGTAAATCCTTCTATTGACTTCATTTGAAGAGAAACTACATCCACCACAAAATCATAACTGCTGTTATCCGGTTTCACGTAGTATTTTCCATTTATGCTAACATTGTTGCCCCGGCCGTTTAGGGCGATATTGGCGTCATAAGCATTTGCAACATTGTTATTTACTTTGGCCGTGAAGTTACCTATCGTATCCTGGTAAATGCTTAGATCATTTACCGTGAGGTCAGTTGTAAAAGTGGGTTGCGTTTGAATATTTTTTATAAGAGCATTACCGGTAAGCAGTCCGTTAGCAAGCAAAGAATCGGTTCCTAAAAAGCCTGTAATTGTTGCAATCTCAAAATTTTTAAATTCAATTTGCAGCGGACTGTTGGGAGCGCTCCCTGTTGTATTTATGGCTAATTGCTGTCCGCTTTGGCTTAAAACAAAATTATGGGCAACAATATTACTGTCGATATATTTTATAGAGTTATCAGCACTTACAGTCCACCTGGCATAATTCAGTAAAAGGCTGTCAGGCTTTAAACTAAAACTATAATTATTTGGTGACGGTTGCGACAACAGACCGCCAAGGACATATTTATCAACCGACTTTTCGTCTTTAATATGCAAAGCAAAATCTACATTGTTGCCTTTAATTGTGCCGGATAACGTTGTCGCATACACGCTTAATGAAGTGCCACTTTGAAGATGCTTAACAAACGCATTAAATGCCAGTGCGCCATTCTTTGTGCCGGCTTTTATATTTACATCTTCTATGGTGCTGGTGCCATAAACAATCAATGGTGATTTAAGGTTAATATTCCATCCGCTGTCGCTTGCAAAATGCCCTGATAAATTCACAGGCTTTAATTTCGTGATGGCTGGCACCAAAGCCCTTAGTGTAGCATTTTCAACAACTCCACCGGTTATCGTAAAATCATAGGCATCAATTGCAACGGTATCTTTCACCGTAGAGACAGTGTAATAAGGATTTATTGCCTGTTGAAATACATCTCCTAATTGAGTTAACTTATATTTGCCTTGAATGCCTGCTGTAAGAAAATCTGATTTCAGTATAAGGCTATTCGTTCCATTGCTGTTATCGGCAACTAATTGTAATGAATCAAGAACGATGCGCTGACTGTCAGTAACCAGCTGTGAATGAGTAACAAATAATTTCCCATTAAGATTATCAGGATCGGTATTTGTAAAATCACCATCAATGTTACCATGATAATTTAAAGTAGTTGTCGATAAATTTAAAGGCAATGCCTTTATGCTGTCGACAGTTACTTTTAAATGAACAGCAGGAAAATTTCCTGAATAAATACCTCCGGCTTCTAAGTCTGCACTAACATTCGGATCATTGACAGATGCGCTTACTTTAAATATTTTATTTGCTATACTTCCGTTTGCCTTTATATTTCTGTAATTATAATTGTTTAATGTGATTGCGGGGATGTCGCCATTAAAAGTTGCGTTGGCAGTTTCCGGTTTTAATCCTCTTCCCTTTATTTTAAAATTTCCTGTACATGAACCGAGTTGTGGATTTTGCATGAGTGTTCCTAACTGAACATGTTGCATAGACAGGAACATGTCGTATTGTGCTTTGTCCTGGTCAGTTATATTAATTAACGTGCCATTTATTTTTGCATTCCCAAAACTAGTATTAATTGCCAGGTTAGTATTCAAATTATTCATACCTCCTCTTATTTTTCCAGACGCAGCAATGGTTTCAGGCAAACTTATATTTGGCGGTAAACTTCCTTTTGGTAAAAAAGACATGATATCTTTTTTGGTTGATTGAAAGTTTTTGATCGTCAAATCAGCATTTATCTTTTTAGGATCCGGTAAGCCTTTTATAGAACCTGTCGCATTAATATTAGTTCCGTTTAGACCTTTCAAAATCAACTTTTGAATATTTAAATCATTTACTTTTCCGGTTACTCTTGCATCAACATACAGCATGGCATCGGGTGGCAGTGAAGCTAATTGTGTACGTAGCTGCGGCGCCAGTTTTAAAATATCTTTCACGGCTATTTTGCTATTCTCCAAATCAATATCAAGTCCCATCAGCGATGGATCTTTTTGTATGGATGCCAGAGAGGGGTAGGTAATTACAGCCGATTTTTTTATTTCCGTATTAGGCGTCTGAAATAACAGATTCTTTACAAAAATTCCGTCCGGATACATTGAGAAATCTGTTGTAAAGTTATTCAATACAAAACCGCTTTGTTCTGTGAAACTTGCTGACTTGATTGAGACGAGAGTGGTATCCGCGGTATATTCAATATTATTTATACCAAGAGCCAGATTAGAAATATTCATGTGGGAAAAATCCATGCCGGAGGCAATATGGGGTGCGGACCGGTCATCGTATTTAATATTGACCTTGTTAATTTTCATTTCCCCGTTTAAATTTTACAACAGTTGTATCGCCCTTTTTAAATTT
>CBIGQT010000167.1:0-6497 GCA_966191655.1 uncultured Ginsengibacter sp. | reverse complement strand
GATAAATGCCGCTCCTGCTAAAAGAAAATCAAAATGAAATTTCATATCTATAAAAATAAAGAGCAACTGGCAGAAGAACTGGCCCTATGGATATGTGATTTGATAAAATTTACTTTACAAACCCAGGAGTACTTTACCTTAGTACTTTCAGGTGGTGAGACTCCAAAAATTCTTTTTGAAAAATTAGCTTCCCCTGAATTTAAAGAAAAGATTAACTGGAAAAGAATTCAAATTTTTTGGGGGGATGAAAGGTGCGTGCCATTTAGAGACGAAAGGAACAACGCAAAAATGGCTTATGAACTATTGATTGATCGTGTTGATATACCTCATACACAAGTGCATGTAATGCGTACAGATATTGAGCCTTCCTTTGCCGCTAAAGAATATGAAAAAATGTTGCATCACTTATTTGATAATACTTATAACAGTTTTGATCTTATATTACTCGGAATGGGTGATGACGGCCATACGCTTTCATTATTTCCAAATTCGCCACTTATTAGTGATGAAAATAAAAGTTGGGTAAATGAAGTTTATAATGAAGATCAAAAAATGTATCGTATTACTTTGATGCCTTCAATTGTTAACCGTTCTTCAAATATTGTGTTCCTGATTGATGGCAGGAAAAAGTCAGCAGTTCTTAAAAAAGTTATAGAAGGAAAATATATGCCATCTGAATTACCTGCTCAGGTAATTAAACCTGTTACCGGTGAGTTGAATTGGTTTCTCGATGAAGATGTAGCAAAAGATTTGAGTGAATTTAAACGATAATTTGTATCTGCATAAATTTCTTTATACATTAGGCAATAAAATTTTTAAAAATGACACTTTTCGGCTTTTTAATTCTATTATTAATTGCTGCCGTTTGTGGCGGAATAGGCCAGTCCCTTGCAGGATACGACCTTGGTGGCTGTTTTGTTTCTATTATTGTAGGTTTTATAGGCGCTTATGTGGGCTTATGGGTTGCAGCAAAAATGGGGTTACCTCATTTTTTTGAAATTACTGTAGACGGCAAACCCTTTCCCGTTATATGGGCGGTAATCGGCTCTGCAATTTTTACATTAATAGTTGCACTATTACGAAGATTATTTGTAGGACGTAATTAGTTTTAACTACTACTCCTTTTTTTCAAAATCAAGAACTACGGAATTGATACAATACCGTAATCCTGTTGGTGGAGGGCCATCTTCAAATACGTGCCCAAGATGCGATTTGCATCTGCCACATTCAACTTCTGTTCTTTTCATTCCATAGCTGTTATCTGGCAAATAAATAATACTGTCTTTAGTTATTGGTTCAAAAAAACTTGGCCATCCGCAACTGCTGTTAAACTTACCATCGCTTTTGAAAAGAGGATTTCCACAGACGGCACAATAGTAGGTTCCAATTTCATCGTGTTTATTATATTTCCCTGTAAAAGGCCGCTCCGTCCCTTTCTCGCGGGCAATATGATAAACCTCTTTTGGTAAGATATTTTTCCATTCCTCGTTACTTATTTCAACCGGTTTATCATTACTCTTAGAATAAACAGGATTTTTTTTATCAGTATCCATAATTGATATTTTTTAAAACAATTGTATAAAGTTACATGCATTTTAACCTGTTGAAAATAATCGGTTTTGTTTTAACAATGTTCAATAAAACTTATATCTCACAACCGTAGTTTAAAACAATAGTAGACACGAATAAGGAATTTTAAACTCCATCCATTATATTTGAACTTCACAAGGATGTTAGCAAATATGTTCAATCTTATTTTATTTGGACCGCCAGGCAGTGGGAAGGGTACACAATCAGAAAAGCTGATTGCTAAATACAATCTTAAGCATCTTTCGACCGGCGACTTGCTAAGAAGTGAAATAGCCAAAAAAACTCCTTTAGGTTTAGAAGCAAAAAAATTCATGGACAAGGGCCAACTGGTTCCGGATGAAGTTGTAATTGGGATGATAAGTTCTGCATTAGATTCCAATCCTGATGCAGTGGGATTTTTATTCGATGGCTTTCCGCGGACTTCAAATCAGGCTGAAGCTTTAGATAACTTACTTGAACAAAAAAATTATTCTATTAAAGTAATGCTTGCATTAGATGTCTCCGAACAAGAACTGGTAAAGCGCTTAGTGAAACGAGGTGAAACAAGTGGCAGACCGGATGATAGTAACGAGCAGGTAATAAGAACACGAATACAGGAATATCATAAAAAAACTTCACCTGTCGCGGATTATTATAAAAAACAAAATAAAGTAATACTGGTAAAAGGCGAAGGAAGCGTAGAGAATATCTTTAATATCCTGACAAAAGAAATTGATTCCCTGCTGAAAAAAAATTAGGTGTTTTTATCTGTTCTAAATTTTTGACATGATTAGTTCAAAAGAAATTTTTTTGAAGAAAGATCTGGTAGCCAGATTGAAAGAATTAAAAGGAAATGAAAAAGGGAAATGGGGCATTATGAATGCACAACAAATGGTTGAACATTTTGCAGACGCGGTAAAAAACGCCAACGGAAAATTGATTTTACCTCTTTTGAATGAGGACGAAAGATTACAAAAGTCAAGGGATTTTTTAATGAGTGAGCAACCTTTTAAAGAAAACACTAAAAATCCGCTCATTCCTGAAGAAGGATTTAAACTAAGAAAACCTGATATAGGATCCGCTATAAATAAATTACAAAAAGAGCTTGATTTCTTTTTTGAGATTTTTGAAAAACATCCTGAGATAAAAACCCGCAATCCCTTCTTTGGAGAACTCGACTATAATATGAACATTCAATTGTTACATAAGCATGCGTTACATCATTTAAAACAATTTGGTTTGGCGTAAAACCTCTTTTCAATTTTCATATTGAAATTTTACTTTTATTTCCATAGACGAGTATAGTTAATTTTGAGAATAAATTACTATGAATAAATTAGGCAATTATATAACGGGTCATTGGATTGAAGGAGACGGAGAGGGCCAGCAGTTGTATAATGCAGTAAATGGTAATTTGATTGCCACCGCAACAACCAAAGGAGTGGACTTTGCATCTATATTACATTACGGAAGAACAAAAGGAAGTTATGCACTTCGTAAAATGACTTTCCATGAAAGAGGAAGAATGTTGAAAGCATTGGCTTTGCATCTTCTGGAACATAAAGAAAAATTTTATACACTTAGTTATAAAACCGGTGCAACACGTGCCGATGGCTGGGTTGATATTGAAGGGGGAATTGGAAATCTTTTTTCTAACGCTTCGCTTAGACGGAAATTGCCGGATGAAGTATTTGCTCTTGATGGAGATAATATAGGACTAAGTAAAAAAGGTACTTTTGCTGCGCAGCACATTTTACTTCCCAAAGAAGGAGTCGCTATTCATATAAACGCCTTCAATTTTCCGGTATGGGGCATGTTGGAAAAAGTTGCAGTAAACTTACTGGCAGGTGTGGCTGCGGTTGTAAAACCGGCATCTGTTACCTGCTATCTAACGGAAGCGGTTGTACGTGAAATTATCGCTTCAAAAATTTTGCCGGAAGGCGCCCTTCAATTAATATGCGGAAGCGCCGGTGATATCCTGAACCATGCAACATCACAGGATGTAATAACTTTCACAGGCTCTGCATCTACCGGTTTGCAATTAAAAGCCAATGCAAATATTCTTAAAGAAAATGTTCCCTTCAATCTCGAGGCGGATTCCCTGAATTGCATTCTTCTTGGTGATGATGTTTCACCTGAAATGCCTGAATGGGATATTTTTGTTAAAGAAATAAGAAAAGAAATAACGTCAAAGGCAGGACAGAAATGCACTGCTATTAGAAGAATTTTTGTTCCTGAAAATAAAATGGAAGATGCCTGGAAGGCAATCAGTAAATCACTATCGCAAACAACCATTGGCAATCCTGAAAATGAAAAAGTAAGAATGGGTGCGCTCGCCGGGCAATCGCAGAGAGAAGAAGTAAAAGAACAGGTACAAAAATTATTAGCCTCTTCGCAAATAATTTATGGTAGCCTCGATAGTGTTGAGTTGATTGATGCTGACATAGACAAAGGGGCATTTATCAGTCCATTGTTATTGATGAATGAAAAACCATTTACGTCGGAAGAACCTCACAACGTGGAAGCTTTTGGCCCCGTTAGTACGATAATGCCCTATAAAAACATAGATGAAGCAATTGCTCTTGCAAAAAAAGGCAAAGGCTCTTTATGTAGTTCTGTTGTTACTTCAAATAAACAGTTTGCAAAAAATTATGTGCTTGCTTCAGGAACGTTTCATGGGAGAATATTGGTACTAAATAGTGAGGACGCAAAAGAAAGTACGGGCCACGGTTCTCCATTACCAATGCTTGTTCATGGAGGCCCGGGACGTGCAGGAGGTGGCGAAGAAATGGGAGGATTACGTGGGATAAAACATTACATGCAAAGGGTAGCCGTACAAGGCTCTCCAACAATGCTAACGGCAATAACAAATGTTTACCGGCCGAATGCAAAGGGAAATATTGAATCAATTCATCCTTTTAAAAAATATTTTGAAGATTTAAAAATTGGCGATCAGTTGATAAGCGCTAAAAGAAAAATTACTTCTGAAGATATTGACCGGTTTGCTGATTTAAGTGGGGATCATTTTTATGCGCATATTAAAAAAACCAATTTTGATGATACCATGTTTGAGCAACAAGTAGCACATGGCTACCTCATAATGAGCGCTGCGGCAGGATTGTTTGTTGACAGTTACGAAAAAAATCCTGTTCTGTTGAACTACGGAATTGATGAATTGCGTTTTACAAAACCGGTATATCCCGGCAATGAAATTTATGTTCGGTTTACATGCAAAGAAAAAATTCAACAGGAACTGAAAGAAATAAACCCTGATATCCCTTTTATAAAAGGAAGTGAAATACCGAGAGGAATTGTAAAATGGTATGTGGAAATTTTGGATGAAACAGACGATCCTGTAATTGGTGTAGCAACAATATTAACCATGATAAAAAGGAAAAGTTAACCCGATCGTTATATTTACTTTGAGTTTTAAAAGTTTTAAAATCAGAAATTACTAATCAGGAACTAAAAATGAATATAACTTTGTGATTAGCATTCGCCGATAAATTAAATTAAAATATGCCAGATAACGGATACGTAAAATCTCACACAGAACACGGAATTACCACTATCGAATTTTTTCATCCACAAAGCAATTCATTACCCGCAAAAATTCTTGATGAATTAACACAGGAAATTCACTACACAGGAACGCACGATACAAAAGTTTTAGTGCTACGCAGCGCCGGAGATGGCGCATTTTGCGCCGGAGCAAGCTTTGATGAGCTCGTAGCAATTCAAAATGAAAAGGAAGGTTTACATTTTTTCGAAGGATTCGCAAATGTAATTAATGCAATGCGCAAATGCAGTAAACTTATTATTGGCCGAATTCATGGTAAATCAGTAGGAGGCGCTGTAGGCCTGATTGCTGCATGCGATTACGCTATTGCAGTAAAAGAAGCAGATGTAAAGCTGAGCGAACTATCTATTGGCATCGGTCCTTTTGTAGTAGGCCCTGTGGTTGAAAGAAAAATCGGAACTTCTGCCTTTAGCCAACTTGCTATTGATGCATCACTCTGGAGAAATGCAGACTGGGCAAAAAAGAAAGGGTTATTCGCCGAAGTTCATGAATCCATTCAAAATATGGATGAATCCATATACAGGCTTTCAAATGTACTTGCCCATTCTAATCCGGAAGCTATGAAAGAGATGAAAAAAATATTCTGGAACGGGACAGAACATTGGGATACACTCTTACATGAAAGAGCTGCAATAAGTGGCAAATTAGTGTTGAGCGATTATACAAAAACTGCAATTGCAAAACTCAGAATTAAAAAATAAGCACCTTCACCTGAGAAAATTTATACACTATAAATCATCATACTCATACAAAGGATCAATATGGGTACCCGAGTTCATTTCAAAAACGGGGTTTATTATACCATCTTTTAGCCCATATACCCAACCGTGTAACTGAGGACGTTTTTCGTTTAACCATGACCGTTGTATAATAGAAGTTTTGGCAAGATGCATTACCTGTTCTTTTACGTTAAGCTCTACAAGCCTGTCCGTCCGCTTTTCTTCATCAGTGATTGCCGATAATTCTTCCCTGTGTAATCTATATACATCCTTAATATTACGTAACCACATATTAAGTATATATTTATAATCATGATTGGTCATCGCAGCTTTTATACCTCCACAACCATAATGCCCGCAAACAATTACGTGTTTCACTTTTAAATGATTCACAGCAAAATCCAATACACTCAACAGGTTTACATCAGTATGCACCACCATGTTAGCGATATTGCGATGCACAAATATTTCACCGGGTTGGGTTCCCGTAATTTTGTCTGCAGGAACCCTGCTATCACTGCAGCCGATCCATAAAAACTTAGGCGATTGTTGAGAAGCAAGTCTCTTAAAAAAACCAGGATCTGTTTCTTTTTGCTCTTTTGCCCACGCCTTGTTCTCTAATAATAATT